>CAZJNG010000018.1:0-2415 GCA_964547265.1 uncultured Candidatus Cloacimonadota bacterium
TTCTTGACTTTGCCAATGAAAGACAAACTATACTTGATTCGTTCCAGTCTTACTATGAAATAACCTCAGTTACAGAAGAAACAGATGTTAACCATTTATACGATTTGAAAGCAAAGTTAGATGAATTCCAAGTCTATTGGTCACAGGAAATAGAGTCTTTTGCAAATATTTACTTTGACCCAAAAACTAAGCTAAACAATGCTAAACAACAAAAGCATTTATATGCCTTTACAGATCTCGCAGTAGATAGATACAAAGCTATACCCGAAGAAGAAAAACAGGATGAGTTCAAAAAAGGTTTAAGGTCATGGACTAATCTATATGCTTTCCTTGCTCAAATAATGCCTTTTATTGATGCTGAGTTTGAAAAATTCTATGCTTATGCAAAACTTTTACAAACACGATTACCTAAACGAGAACTTTCTGAATCTTTACACTTAGATGATGAAGTTGCTTTAGAGTATTATCGATTGCAGAAGATAAAAGAAGGTTCAATTGAACTGCAAAAAGAGGAAGAAGGAGAACTGAGTGGAACATCTGAAGCAGGACTTAAAAGACCTAAAGATGAAAAAGCTTTACTCTCTGAGATTATAAATGTACTCAATGAGCAATTCGGGACAGGATTTGAAGAAGCTGACAAATTATTCTTTGATCAGATTGAAGCTGAACTTATGGAAGATGTAACTCTGCAAACCCAAGCAAAAGTAAACAAAATTGATACTTTTAAATTCGCCTTTGATGACAAGTTTGTGGATAAATTAATTGGAAGAATGGATCAAAATCAGGAAATCTTTGAAAAAATACTTGAAGATAAAGCCTTTGGAAGTTTAGTAAAACAGTTAATGATGAAAAAGATTTACAGTAGAATGAATGACTTGATGTAGAGAGATCAGTTTTCACATGTCCTGTGCTCTAGCTGAAGAAGCTTCTTATTGATTTGTAATATGTTAAGAAAATCAAGGAGATCGTTCTTCACTCCGTAGGCTTCGCTCAGTGCTTACGCATTCGCACTTTATTCAGGATGTAATATGTATTTTGTCAAGCAATTTTTACATTATTATGTTCAAATTAGAGTGAAATCACTGTCCGAATTCATCAGAATTTACATTATTAATCTCCTTTATTTATTATCTGACAGGATTTTTAATATGCAGAAGAAACAGCAACTTGAAATATACTTGCCCGGTAACAAGTGGGTATAAAAATACACTTTTATCCATCATTACCGGGCTGGCAAATTTTAACCCCGTAGTCGCTCTGCCATCAATCTTTTATTTAATTTCTCACCATGTATGGAATGGCTTGATAATTTATCTGGCAAATAAAAAAGAACTCAATAAATAAGTTACTTTTCAAAAATTGTCCATTGATAGCTTGATTCTGTTACTTCAGCTTTAGGGGATTTAATTTTTATACCTCTGGTTTTTGCTATTTGAGTTGAAAAGTCTTTGTCCTGAATGTAGTCTATATAAAATTCTCCATAATGTCTTCTGTTTACGCTTAATGGAGGCATTTCTTTAGTGCTGGCTTGTAAAAGTAACTGTTCAGAGCCTTCAGGACCACAAATTTCAAAATCAATCCCAATATTTACCCATTGATTAACTTGTCTTGGATTGATAAAGAAATTATCTAAAATTAAAGTTTTACTACCGTCGGCAAAGATATAAATAAGTCTGACATATGCTGACTTATTTGACCTGAGAAATATCTTTGGTTCGTCACCAAAATAATAAGTAACCGGTCCATCAGTCATTTTATCTGTTTGCAGTTCAACTTTTAGATTATTATCTTTTTGAATAGCACTGTAAAGATTAACTTTATCTTCTAAAATCTGATGATAGTTTCTTGGTAAAATGTTATCTCTTCCTATATTATTAACAGTTAGTTGATTAAGATAACTCTGAGTTGTAGTTTCTCTGAAAGAATCAGGTTGTTTTATGGAAAATAAAACATGAAAGTCATTACCTGCTTCCATAATCTTACCTTTTGTAGAATAATGCAAAGACTGGTCTTCGCTTAACTGGTGTACCGAAGAAATAATATTTGCCTGATATTGATTTATCAAAATAATTTTTATCTGCTCAAATAGATTATTAGCGAAATTTGAAATAAATCTGGTATTTTCATACTCAACAGGATTTAAAAGAATAGGATATTTATTATCTAGATTTAAGTCTTTACATAATTCTTGAGCAATATCAGTTATATTTTTTGCTCTTTGTTCCTGGTAAACATTTTTCCTGTTAGTTAATTGTGGCAGTGTCGGAGTATCTTTCCAGTGTGATTCTAAATCATCTTGCCAGTTGTTTAAGAATTGATATGTTTTTTGATACTCACGAGCATTATCATATTTCAAAATAGCGTCTTCTATCATGTTCAAGTCGTTTATTGTTATGAGTGAAATGTCCTTGTTTG
>CAZJNG010000018.1:2425-13135 GCA_964547265.1 uncultured Candidatus Cloacimonadota bacterium
CATTTTGGATGAATTTGAGATTTTCAATAATTGATTTTTTGTAAAAACCTCTTAAGTCCTCTTTAGGTACACCAACCAAAACGAAAACAGTGTTATTATCTCGTTCTGTTCTCAAAACCTGAGCATTGATAAGTTCGATATTAGTTCTTATTTGAGTTTCATTAACAAAACATTCTTCAATATTTATTTCGTTATTATGAATTTTCTCTGATTGTTTGACAATTATTTCACCACTAACTTGTGCAGTTAGAGTTGTAGCCAAATCTTTCATAGCCTCTGCTTTGGCATTTTCGTCTGCAATATTTCTGGTTTGCCTGTTAAAAGTAAAATGTCCTTTACCTAATAGGTAGTCGGGATACAGTCCGTAATTATCTGAATCATACCATCTTGGAACAGCAACCAATACTTGTATAAAAACAAGCGTAATAAGAATTGATATTATCTTTTTAAAGTTCATTCATTCTCCCTTTATTGAACATAACCGTATAGATTAAAAGCTCCCCAATAATATGGATGAGCAGTATTATTATTATTAGCAAGGTTAAGTTGTGCATTTCTGATAGATTCAGAAATATTGTTTCCTTGTTGCATAAAGGTATAAAAATCAATCATCAGTTGAGATGTTGCACTGTCACTCACTTTCCAGAGAGAGGCAATGATGTTTGAAGCTCCTGCAAAAAAGAAACCTCTAACCAGACCAATGACATCATCATTTTGCTTTATTTTGGCAAGTCCTGTTTCACAAGCAGATAGTACAACTAAATTAGTCTGACTAAGATTTAAGTTGTAAATCTCAAAAAGTCTAAAAATACCATCATCATTATTAGATTCCGGAGTGAGCATCAAACCTGATAATAAAGGATATTCATGGTCAAATAAACCATGAGTAGCAAAGTGAAGAATGTCTTTATTTTCAATAGTTCTAACTAAATTTGATCTGATAGAAGTATCACCTAAGAAAACATCTGCTTTTGTAAAAAACCCTTTTATGGCGTTAATTTCCTCTTCTGTACCCGGCAAACGAGAGCCTATACTGTTATAAGGATTGCCTAGTGCAAACAGGCTTGATAAAGTCATCATATCTTTTCTAACATTAATAAACTGCAATAAAGAGATATTAGGCAAGACGGTCATTGTATTCTTTTGCAACAGATATTGTTCTCCGTCATATAAAGAAGCAAAGGGTAGATTATTGAGCATTCCTGAGGGTATAATAATGAGTTTTTTATTTTGAATTTCAGTTTCAACCGGTCTGATTAATAAATCATATAAAGTTATACTATCTGCTAAGTGCCTTTCAGAGCGATAATCCATTATCTTGTTTCTATAAGCATCAATAATACTTGAAATATTATCATACCCGGAATTAACTGTGAGAAGAGTAACTTTATTCTTATGAATAGCAAAAAGATAACAATTGCTGGTTGAAACATAATAATTTAAAATAACAACATCATCATCTATGTAATTTTGTATTGCACTTAATGATAAGGTATTAATGTCAATCAGCTGACTACTTTTATCATCTTCTAATGATTTTAATAATTCGTCATATTGAGTTTGTAAAAATTGTAATTCTTGAGCTTGAACTACCTGTCCACTAGCAGAAGAAGCCTTAATCTTAATGCCTCTTTCCATTCCGTCATCAGCTTCTAACTGAAACTTATCTCTGTCAGAAAAAAACGCCAATTGAGCGTTATTGCTTATCTTTGGATTGTTTATTTTACTAATTATCTGAGAACCTGCCTCTGTAATAAATGCCTGACTTCTTGCTTTTTCACTTATCTCAAAAGCTTCTTCAAGGTATCTGGGGTCTTGAGTCCTGTTATAAAGATTAGTAGAAATATCTACCTTTAACTTATAAGCATTGATATAACTGTCTGCTGAAGACATCCCTCCTGCATCAAAACTTGAATGCGATTCCTGTATGAAAAGGTATTTATTGTTATCCATAAAACTTATAATTTCACTTATTTCATCGTAAGCTTTCATTAAAAGAAGGATATTATCTTGTTCTGAGGCTTGCAAGAATCTGATAGAAGACAGGTAGATAACAGATTTACAAAAAATATCTACGAAAGAAATCTCATAAAAGTTTATGTCTTTGATTTCTGTTTTGCCATTATATACAGACTTAATAGTGTTTAAAACTTCATTTTCAGCGTTAGTATAGTCATTTTCAGAGATGTAGGTAAGTGTTATTTTTAAGCGAGTGAGATTTTGATTATGCTCGTCATTTTGACTAGTATAGTAATTTAAAAGTTTTTGGTAAATGCCTCTGGCGTTAGCATAATATCCTTGATGAAAGTTAATTTGAGCAGATTTTTCCATAATTGCATTATGATGATTATTTAGTCTGTTATCAATAGCAATAACTTCTGCATCATCTAGTAAAGCTTTAGCTTTATGTAGATTGCCTTTTTTCAGATAGTAATCAGATAAAGAGATTGAAATTTGAATAATTTCAAGAGGATTTTGTAGATAATTCTTTTTGCCTTCTATCTCGTAAAAAATAGATTCTGATAAAGTTTCAAAGCCTTGCATCTGATATACTTCTGCCAATCTCAATGATGCTGATATATATGGAGAGAATAGATTTTTATCTGATGAAGCTCTACGGATTTCATTAAAAATATTACTTGCCTGCATAAACTGATCTGTCTTTAAATATATCAACCCAAGATTAATACCTGCTTTAAAGTGGATATCAAAAAATTGTGAGGTGTCTTCTATGTCCTTAGTTTCATCATATATTCGTTGGAAATTTTCCCGTGCTTTATCCACTTGAGAATTTTTATCAAATGCTAATCCAAGATTGTTTAGCAGTTCGTAATGCTGACTTCGCGGCAGGGTAAAACTATATTCTACAGCTCTGGAATAGTTTAAAATAGCTAAGTCAGTATTGCCTTTTAAATAATTAATGTCACCTGTCATCTTAAAATATTTAGCCTTTAAATCATCATCTAAAGACCAGTTTTTAAACTGACCGGCGAGCACATCTCCAAGTTCAATTGCTTCGTAAAACATACCGTTGTAAAGACAGGCTGCTATTTGAAATTCTCTGGCAGAGAACAATAGTCTTTGGCTTTTATTAAGTGATATTAATTTGGCAATAGAGACATTCAAAGTATCAATGCCTGACTTAACAAGATTCCTTTTATCATATAAGATATATCTCTTTTTAAGATAGTCAAGTATCCTGTCGTCAGAAAAGTTTAGAAATACATCATTTTGAATCTTTGCTAAAGTATTATCAGCCCTGACATAATCGCCTCTATTCTCTTCGTTGAGTGCTTGTTCTATGGCAATTTCAACGCTTGACTCTCTGTTTAAATTAAGATTACTTAATGCATCAAACTCTTTTTTATCTATGTAAAGCTGAGCAAGCTTTTCATTTGCAGCCTTAGTCAGTCTTTCGTCATTTTGGTATCGGTTATTAAAATCAATAGTTTTTAACAAATCCTGCTCGTATAAAGTTAAATTGTTATTGTTATAATTAAGCATAGCCCGATCATAATAAAGATGTGCTAATAAAGCATAAACCTGATGTATTTCACTTAAACTGATAAGTTTTGAAAGAATCATGCTTGCATTTATACTGTTGGTGTTTTTTAAGTCTCTGTACACCTGAGCATAAGCAAGAATTTGATTGTGTCTGAGTTCTTTAACCCTTGCTTGCATACCGTTATCAATACCAAACTGTTCGGTATAATTAAATAATGAGTCTGCTTTTTGATAATTTCCCAATAGTATATTTATACTCGAATAATAATAGTAAGCTGTGAAAAGGTGGGAATGTAATGAAGCTGCTTCCAGTATTTCAGGCTTTTCAATATCATTAATAAAATTAGCAATGTTTACATTAGCAGAATCATATTTAGCTTGATTATATTGTCTGATAATGGTTCGCCACTCGGAGTTTAAGTCTCTGCTAAATAAGGGAATACTTAACAATCCGATACATATCAGGATTAAATATCTTTTCATTTTAAAATCCTTCTAATTAAGAGTTACGACTCTTGGGTTTAGAGATCGATATTCTTTTACAATATTGTCTGCAATTTGCTGTGCTTCAGCTCTGGAATTTACTACAGCCAAGTAAAGAATATAAGCATTTTTGTCATCTTCATTCATCACAAGGCGAGGTTTATAGCCGATTCTTTCGTAAAACTTCTTTTCATCAATAGCTCTTTTAGCGGAATTATAAGTATTTAAATAAACAGCAAATCGTCCGGTTTCCTGAGCTTTATCAAAGGTTTGAACAAAAACAGATGAAGTAATCATAAACTCAGTTCTGCGGTTTTTTGCCATGTTTGCTTCTGAGTTATTTGGTACTAGGGGCTTTCTAAATCCGTATCCTTTAGTTGAGATTCTATTAGCTTCAATTCCGTTTGAAACAATAAATCTTTTTACACTTTCAGCTCTATCTTCTGAAAGTTTTTGATTATGTTCAGCAGAACCGGTGTTATCAGTATGTCCTGCAATTTCTAACCTGACATCAGGCATTTCTTTTAGTTCATCAATAATTTGGAAAAGGAAAGGTTCTGAATCTTTAGTTAAATCAGCTTTATTGACAGCAAAGTTGATATTAAATAAAGTTATCAATTTTGGAGGTCTTGCCATAACACAGTACACACCGGGATTTTCACATTTAAATCCGAAAGCTGACTTTTCTTCATCGAAGAATGAATTAACAACCTGCCATTGGTTATTTACAAAATAATATACACCTGAGATGCCCGGAATAATTGTTTGATTGGCTAGCATTTCCTGAGGAATATAAAAGTAAACATTTGAGTCAATTAGTCTATCACTAAAAGACTGGAATGAGCCAATAACATCAAACTTGCTAAAATCATCATTTTGTTCAATTATTTTCATATCATTTGCAGTAATAGAAATTCCGGCAGGAGGCATAGTTACTAGTGTCCCGTTACATAAGCCAAGATAGCTTGAACCCCCAATACTTGTAACTGATATACTGTTATCCATTAGTAGAAATAGTTGAAATTCTTCGGGTAGAGAGTAAAAAGCTTGACCTGCATTCATAGGATTTCCCATACCATAATGAGCATCAATAAGATTTTTAGCTGAAGATATCCTGATATGATCGCTAGTATTTTGGTTATTTACTATAGGTTCAAGTATTTCGAGAGCCTCAGAAAATCTTTTTTCCTGAATATAATGATTTCCTAATCTCATTAAATATTCATCTTTAATATCTTTATCTACATTTCTGGAGTTAATTATATCTAGATAATTTTCTTCAACACTTCTGGTTCTCATAGATGTGTCCAGAGTAACTTCTTTAACTGCTTCGGTATCGTCAGCATATAAATCATCTATTTGAATTTGAATATTGCTCAGCTCTATTTTAGCATAAACAGCTGATTTAGATTCCGGATAGAAAGATAACACTTCATTTATTTTCAGATTTGCTTCATCAAGTTGTCCCATTTCCATGTGAATAAGCGCTGAAGAAATCAACGCATCAGCAGCATATTCTGTACCTCTGTATTGAGAAACAAGTTGAGAATAAGAATCCAAAGCTGCAGAATATTCGCCTTCTGCAGTATAACTTCTTGCTAGCTCCATTTGTAATTTTGCCATTGTTACAGGTTCTATGTATGAACTACTTAAAGCTCTTCTATACAGATTTGTTGCTGAAGAATACTCTTGTTGTTCCATAAAGAGGTTACCTTTACTCATCAGGGCTTCTGAAAATTCTGAGGCTGCATTATCTCTTAAGATGATATTGTAACAAGACAGAGCCTTATCATATTCGCCTCTTCTGGTATAAAAAGCCCCTAGTCTAAGCATAACTCTGTTATAAAGAGATGAAGTTTCCCAAGTTGCCAGGAAATTAAGATAATCTATTTCTCTGACAATTCCTGTGTTTTCGAGATTAAGTAAGCTCTGGTATGCTATATTATCTCCAAAAATTTCAACATAACGAGTAGTTGAAACAGAAAAAGGCTTATCTATACTCATAGTATATGAAAGTTTATTACTTAATATTTGGTCTGTTGAAATTCCTTGTTCGAGGTCTACTCTACAAGTGATTTTCCATTGGTTGTTTAAAATCTTAAAGATTTGTTCATAAAGTCCTTCTAGGTCTTTTTCACTACGAGTAAAGAAATAATCACCCCCTGAATCAAGAGCAATTTGCTTTAAAAAATTATTTTCTCTTGTATTTAAATCTACAGCATAAACAGGAATTTGATATTCATCAACATATTTCTTGATAATATCATAATCTGTTATAGAGCTGGTATCCATACCGTCTGAGAAAACAACTAAAAATTTTTTACCCGACTCTATATAATTATTTAATCTGTACATACCTACTAAGATTGAATCATAAAGATATGTCATTGAAGTCAGGTATTCTGCTTTGGAATTTTCTAATAAAATTCTTTTTGAATTAGTAAAATCTACTCTTTGCTTAATATGGTTAATCATATTAACATAGTATTCATCTTCATTAACCTGAGAGCTTATATTTGAAGCAATAGTTGCAATACCTGACTCTGATTGTGGTTTAAAACTGGCAGAAGGAGTGCTGGTAAATTTTCTTATAAAGCTTTTACCGCTTCCACCTTGTGCAAAATCAAATATACTAACATAATCTGAAGGACCTAATTTCTGAATAAAACCTTCTACCGCTTTATCCAAAAAACTGATTCTCCTGTTCATGGAAAAGGAATTATCAATCACTAAGCTGATATAAAGTTCTTCAGTCCCTTTATCTTTTAATTCCATTAGGTTTTCTGTTCTGATAATTGACATAGGGTTAAGGTTTTGTGAGATTGAAATATTTTGTTGTCCGATTTCATTTAAATCAATACCTTCTCCATACTCATCCGTGATTGTTACATAAAGGTTTACATCAGGATATTCACTAAAATCAATATGGTTGATGTACAATAAGGGTTCACTCTGTGCTTGAGTTCCTTTTCTTGAAGCAAACAGGCTTGCAAAACAAACAAGATATACCATTATCCAAATGATGATTTTTATATTTATAGTTTTCATAATAACTCCTTAATTTGACAAATTATAATCAACGACGAAACCGTCTCGCACAGAACGTGAAAGTTGATAATTATAATATTTTAACTGTTCTCTGTCTGCTTGTCTCATGAATGCCATTGAATAAGTAAAGGCTGAGGTGTTTTGTTTACTTCTTGATAACGCTCTGAAAATACTTTCAAGTTTTCTGATTGCATCTTGGGCGTCATCTCTCTCTGCTTCAATAAAGATTAAATGCTTTCCCGGTTCAGATATTTGTTTTAAAGAGGCAAACTCTTTTATATTAGGTGCTTTACTTTTAGGATAAACTAAAGCAAGTAAAGAGTTTTGTGAAGGTAAAAACTCAAACATATTAATTAAATAGTCAAAAAATATGACATCTTTTGAGTTGCAAATTAACTCATCCTGCCCAAACCTATCATCCCAAGGTCCTAAAACCATGATAAAGGTATAACTTTCTTTTTCAATATTTTGAAATATCTCATTAAAATATGCGTAAGTACCTTTATAGTTTTCTCCGTCTAAATGGTCAAAAACCAAAGAATTAACAGGAGGAACCGCAAAAGAATTTATTGCAGAACGAGAAAAATTTGATAATTTTTTATCTGTAAAATCAAATTCATAAGTAACACCGGCTTTGTCAGCTCCTAACATAATATAATTAAATGAATAATTTACATCTGAAGCAACAAGTATAATTGTCAAACTCAGAATTATTAGTGATAATGTTAATTTTTTCATGCTTATTCTCCTCTTATTCTTTGTTGATAATCATCGACTCTGGCAATTAATTCATTTATTGACCAGTTATTATTTACATAGTTTAACATTTCAGTATATCTTCGCCAGTCTGAACAAAAATTAAGAATTTTGCTTTTATCTGTATTGCTGACATTACTTTGGTTAAGTTTATTTTGTAGTCTGCCATAGAGTTCGTTATGTTTTTGACTTACTGCAAAGTAAGGATTTACAATATAAATGCTATTTTCTGAATATTTATCATTTTTAATTGTTTCAGCATCGAGTAAATCAGTCAGGTTAATTTGTTTTAGATTATTTCTTTTATTGTTGTCTGAAAGCAGGTTATGATTAATCCGAGCCAGAGGATTTCCTTTCCAGACATTATCATTTACAAAGTAAATTTTTGCCGGAGAAACTGAACGGTCAATGATGTTTTGCAGTTGATTTCTGATAATGGCTTTATTTGAAGAAACTCCTCCAAGAACAAGGCTTACTCCTCCTGAAGCATATCTCAACATATCTTCAAGAAATGGTTTTACATCAGTCCATTCATTGTTTATATCTTTATAAAGCCATGATTCTGCCGATATTTGCCAGTCACCGCTCATGCTAAGAACAAGTTGAGTATTAAAGTTGATTTGCCTTAGCAAGCTATTTCCGAGATAAGCTTTCAGGTTTCGGTCAATTGTTCTGTGGTTGTAGATAAGTTTTGCATTGTTAGATTCTGCAATACCTGTATAGCTACTGCTTAGCAAATCAAAGAATGTTAGCATATCGTTTTTAAATCTAGAGTCAGCATCTATGACGCATAAGAGGACATTTCTATTTTTCTCTGAGCTTAAAATTGCTTCGGGATAATAACTTCTCAATCTGTTGAAATCGCTAAACAAACTGTCAGAATAAGTTGATTTCCACGCCATATTCCTAGAAAAACTAAATTGATTTATTGTTAGAGTGTCACTTTGAGTTTCACCGTTTATATCAATAACCTTAACCACAAAGGTATTTTCACCTTCTTGTAAATCAACCAAATGAGAGAAATCTCTACTTACCGATTCTACTGTTGAAGGCATATTGAATGCTTCTTTATCATTCACCATTATGCTTCTGATGGGGTGTTCGTGTTTTATTTGAAAAACAATTGATGCTCTATTGGAATTAGTGTCGGAATTATTTTCCGGAGAAATAATCTTTAATTCCGGTTTTATAAAATATCTGGATGCGATTACCGGGTCATAAGCCCATAAAAGTTCTCGGCATTTTTCTGCAAGAGTCATCTTTTCACTATTGTACATATCAACATATAATTGTCTCAAAATATCAAACTTAAGCTCTTTATCAGCAACTGTTCGCCGTAATATCCTTAGCCCTTTATCCATCCCTTCCACAGTTGCATATAAAACAGCAAGTCTAAGAGATAAGTCGGTTTCAGGTTTTAATAAGTAAAGGTTTGACAAGTCGATTGTAGCTTTTTCGATAAGCTCAAGATCATATTCAAGTTCGCTGATTACTTTTAAGTCATCATATTCCAAAGTCATTCTTCTTTTTAAAAATGAATAGTTTAAAAGAGCTGCTTCTTTAAAACCCAAACTTAAGTAATAGTTAATTAATTTCATCTGACTTTCATAAGAAAAACTGTTATTTCTCATCTCAGTTTCCAAACTGTCAACTTTTGCTGTAGATATCATTCCTTGGCTAAACAAGGAAACAAATAGCCCCAACAACCATATCATCAATACGATTTCGTAACTTATTCGTTTGTTCATATCATTCCCCCGATATTGTATTTTTTTACCAATTTATATTTCTTTCTTTTAAGTACGATTGAGCTAGAACATTGCCCATTTGAGCCGCTTTTTTAAAATTCAGAATACATTCGTCATCTGCTTTCATATCTTGATAAACAACACCGAGATGATAATAAGTTTCATGAAAGCGTGGATTGTAATTTAGAGATTTTCTATAATTAGAAATAGCTGATAGATAATCCTTTACCTGACTATAACAATAACCTAGATTTAGATAAACCAAATAATGCTTGCTAAAAGTAAAGGAAAGTTTAATATACTCCTCATAATAGAAAATTGCTTGCTCAAAATCTTTTAATTTGCTGTGTGTTTCACCTAAATAGTTTAATAATTCTGCATCACTATTATTAATATTATATGCTTGATTGTAAAACTTGACGGCATTATTATAGTCTTTTTGCAGATAATAAACCGTTCCTAAGTTTTTGTAGGCCAGATGATTTTCTTTATCTAATTCAATAGCATAATTGAAATACTTTATAGCATTTACATAATTTTCTTTTTTAAGATACTCCGTTGCTAAAGCTGTATGGTATATAGGATTATTAAAATTTAAACTTATCGCTAACATATAATCAGAGATACCTTTATCATTTTCACCGATTTGTATAAAAAATGAACCTCTGTTAAAATATGTAGCATCAATTTCTGTTGACTTTTTCTCTGTAGGACTATCAGAACATGCTTCAATAGCTAAAGTGTAATATTTTAAGGCATTATCATAATCATTAAGGCTATAATAACAAATTCCTAAGTTATTATAAGCTTTACTCTTTAACTGTGATGACTGTTCTGTCACGAAAAGATATTTTTCTATTGCTTGCTCATATTGTTGTCTCTCTGTTAATATACCTGCAATATTAAATTCCTCATAAACATTTGAAGAGTTTCTTAAAAAGACAATTTTATCTGAAACAATTGAACATCCTGACAATAAGAATATGAAAATAATACATATTATACTAAAAACCCTTCCTCGCATAAGACCTATCCTCCTATATCTTCTCTTTTATCTTATGTGTCTTATATCAGATTGATTTCATTCAAAATTTTGTCAAGCATTTTTTTGAAAATACACGCATACCCCGAGTTTTTTTTAACAAGCTTGTTCAATTAAATCAAATAAGGT
>CAZJNG010000019.1:0-13059 GCA_964547265.1 uncultured Candidatus Cloacimonadota bacterium
AAGAGGCTCAACCGGTGGAACCGATATTCCTGTTGCCCTTATTAAGCAAAAAGCCGGATTATCAATTGGTACCGGTTACTGGTTAGTAGAGTCTATGATTATATTGTTAGTTGGTATTGTTTTTAAAGATCCAAAGCTTGTTATCTGGGGATATATTAACCTATTTTTAACTACAAAGATTACAGATCTTACAACAGAAGGTTTACCTTATGTGAAAGGTGTTTTTATTATTTCAGATAATTACAAAGAGATAAAAGAAGTAATTATTGATGCACTAAATAGAGGAGTTACAATCTTTAATACTGAGGGTGGATTTAGTGAAAAAAAGACTAAAACTCTTTTTTGCGTAATTACCAGAAGACAAATTGGTTTATTAACAGATATAGTCAAAGAAATTGATCCGGATGCTTTTATGGTATTGACTGATGTATCTGATGTTATGGGCTTTGGTTTTAAATCCAGACATTTTAGTCTTTCAGATAAGAAAAAGAAACTAAGCAATCAATGAAAAAAGCAATATTTTTCTTAATCTTAATTTTAATCTTAACTAGATTATCATCAGTACAGAAAATTCGATTTGCAAGAGTTCAGTATGATGGTGGAGGAGACTGGTATAATGATCCTGAGATACTTTCTAATCTTAGTGATTTTATAAAAAAGCAAGTACCAATAGATATAGAAATTCGGGAAAAAGTAGTAAGATTAACTGACACTGATTTACCTCATTACCCGTTTATCTTTCTTACCGGTCATGGAAATATTGTCTTTACTGACAATGAAGTTTCTAATTTACGAGATTATCTTTTATCGGGTGGATTTTTATATGCAGATGATGACTATGGTATGGATTCTTATTTTAGGCGAGAAATAAATAAGGTTTTTCCCGAAAAAAGATTTGTTGAACTACCTTTAAATCATCAGATATTCAATATTTATTATAAATTCCCTTCCGGACTGCCAAAAATACATGAACATGACAATAAAAGACCTCAATTATTTGCAATGTTTGATGATATTGGAAGAATTATGATTTTATATTCTTATGAGTCAAACATCAGCGATGGATGGGCTGATTATGATACTCATAATAACCCTGAAAAAGTAAGAGAAGAAGCTTTAAAGTTCGGGTTTAATATCTTTTATTACCTTATGAAAGAAAATCTTTGATAAGTTATGAAATGTATAATAGCTTCAGATTTTCATATTAAATTTAATGAGACCTTGGAAGATACAGAAAGAAGAGCTTTGATAGAAGACTTTCTAAATTCTTTAATAGGTAATACTGATTGTTTAATCCTTGCTGGAGATATTTTTGACTTATGGGCAGAATGGGATAAAGTGATAATAAAACAGTATTTTTCAGTTTTAAGTATTCTGTCAAATTTAAAAAAATCAGGTTGTAGATTAGTTTTTTTGTCGGGAAATCATGACTTTTGGTTAGAAGGTTTTTTATCCGAACAGATTGGTTTTGAAATTTATCAGGATTATTTTACATCTCATTTTGATGATAAAAAAGTGTTTGTAAGTCACGGAGATTTATATACTAAGAATGATCTTAGATATCAGATTTTTCGACGAATAATCAGGGCTAATATTGTAAAGAAAATATTCCGATTTATTCATCCGGATTGGAGTTTAAAGATAGGGCAGAAGATGTCAAGATCCAGTCGTGACAGGAAAGATCCGCAAGAACTAGTTATGGCAAAAGAAAATGGATTGCAAGAAAAAGCAAAACAATTATCAAGTGAGTATGATTTAATAGTTATGGGACATTCCCACAGACCTAAAAAACTTGAAATCCAGTCATCACTTTATATTAATTGTGGAGACTGGTTAAATAATTTTACATATTGTAAATTAGAAAACGGCAATGCTGACTTATTGAAGTTTAAAGAATAATGAAAGGGTGGACATGCTTTTACATCAAATGTTTATAGAATCAGCTAAAAGATTTCCCAAAAAAATTGCAATCGTAGAACCTGCTACAGCAAAAGAAGTTACTTATGAAAATCTATTGATTGCTTGTTTAATCATTAAGGATATATTAAAAAAGAATAAAGAAAAATATATTGGTATTATGATACCTCCTTCTGCGGGTTGTACTATTGCTATTTTATCATCGATGTTTGCAGGAAAAATTCCTGTTCTCATTAACTATGCAACCGGAGCTATTGATAATTGTATTTATGCACAAAAAAAATGCTCTTTTAAAACAATCATTACAAGTAAAAAACTTTTAGATAAACTCAATCTAAAGCCAATTTCAGGTATGGTTTATATGGAAGACATAGCCGCCAGAGTAACTATATTGGACAAACTAAAAACAAAACTCTTAGTTCAATTACCTGTAGATTTTTTAAAGAGACTAGTTCCTGCCGGCAATATTGATGATAATCTAGTCATTCTTTTTACCAGTGGCTCTGAGAAAGATCCAAAAGCAGTTCAATTATCACATAAGAACATATTGCATAATGTAAATGCAGTTCAAAAGATATTAGTCTTAAATAATGATGATGTGTTCATCACAAATTTACCATTCTTTCATGTATTCGGATTGACGGTTAATTTATGGATTCCTCTTGTGTTAGGTGCAAAAATTGTTGCAACACTAAATCCATTAGATTACAAATCAATCGTTGATGCAGTAATTAAATATAAAGTTAGTATTTTAGTATCAACTCCTACTTTCTTTCATGGTTATCTGCAAAGGTCGAGAAAAGGTGATTTTCAATCAGTTAGATATGCAATTGCAGGTGCAGACAAGTTAGTACATCAGATTAGAGATGAGTATAAAAAAGTTCATAATATTGATCTTTTTGAAGGTTATGGAACTACCGAAACAAGCCCAATAATTTCAACAAACATTCCCGGTCAGAACAAAATAGGCAGTGTAGGTAAACCATTACCCGGAGTAAAAGTAAAAATAGTTGACTTGGAAACCGGTAAAGAACTTGGTATAAATCAAGAAGGAAAGATACTGGTAAAAGGTGATCTTGTAATGAAAGGTTATTTTAATGATATTGAAGAGACATCATTTAGATTAAGAGATGGATGGTACGATACAGGTGATATGGGTATTATTGATGAAGATGGTTATATTTTTCACAGAGGAAGATTAAAGAGATTTGTAAAAATTGCTGGTGAGATGATTTCTTTAGTTAGAGTAGAAGATGCCTTAAATGAAATATTGCCTGATGATACGATATGTTGTGCTGTAGAAATTCCTGATCCGATAAAAGGTGCGGAAATAGTGGCTGTTGTAACTACATCAGATATTAACCATAAACAGTTGAAAAAACAATTATCGAAACTTTTGCCTTCTCTTGCCATTCCAAAGAAGTTTTTTGTTCTTGAAAATATACCTATGGCTTCAAGTGGAAAAATAAACTTTAGGGCGGTTGAAGAAATATGCAGAAATGTCAAAATGGAGGAATTTTGAAAATAGATTTACATTTGCATACAACTTTTTCTGATGGGAAATTAAGTCCGGAAGAGCTTGTAAGAATTGCTTATGAAAGCCATTATTCTTACATATCGATTACTGATCATGACACCTTTTCCGGATATTTGGATGCTAAAAAATACCTTGATAAATATAAACTTGAACTTATTCCGGGTGTCGAAATCAGTACAATTTTAGACCAAACGGAAGTTCACATTTTAGCTTATTACTTTGACACAGAAAATGAAAACCTTAATAATCTGCTAAAGCAAGTTTATGACAGTAGATATGGTAGAGCTAAGCAAATGGTTAATAATTTAGAAGCTTTAGGTATACATTTAAATTGGAAAGAGGTGTTGGTTTATGCCGGAGAAAATACCTATATAGGAAGACCTCATATTGCCAGAGCTTTGATTGAAAAAGGGATTGTGAAAAGTATTAAAGAAGCTTTTGATAAATATTTAAGTAATGATTCTCCTGCTTATGTACCAAAATATAAAGTAGATACGGGTTTTGCAATACAAACAATAAGAGAGGCTGGAGGTTTATCTGTTTTAGCTCATCCGGGTCGTTTACCTGATGATACAATCGTTTATACTTGTATAGAACTTGGTATTGATGGAATTGAAGTATATTATGCTTCGCATGCACACGGTCAGACAAGGTTATATGAGCAGATTGCTCTTGAAAATAACTTAATTAGAACAGGTGGTACAGATTTTCATGGTAATGAGTTTTATTATATTAATTACTCAGCTCCAGATATTTGTATTAAAGAATTGAAATCTGCTTACAATGAGAGAAGCGTAAAAAAGGATAAATTATAATGAATAAAGATTTTCAAGAGTCTATAAATTTTCCTATAGTCTATAAATTCCCTCAGTTTATGAGGTTTTTCACTTTAATAATTGCAACTATGATAATTATCTTTTCATTGTTTGTTGTCTTTACTCAAATTTCTAGTGATTCATCTACTTTTAAGAAAATTTTACCTTTTTTAATAATGTTTTTATCGACTGATTCTTTAGTTAGAAACCTATTCTCTTTAAACAAAGTAACCATCATTGAGGAAGGAATAATCTTTTCATCTTTAGCCAAGAGAAATTTGTTTGTAAAATGGAAAGATATTGTTAAACTTGAAACATATCAAGTTAAGGGAAAGTATTTTGTACTTCATTATCACAATTCTGTTGAGGATAACCAGGTAAAAAAACACTATTTTCCTATGGCTTTTAATAACATAATTGAAATCGTGAACTATATTGTTCACTTGTCAGTCGAAATTGAAACTGATGAGTTTGTAAAAAGTTTAGTTTTTCTAGAGCCGAATAAGGAGAAAAAATGAGAAAGCAATTATTTGGAAATGTTAGAATTAAGCATATTTTCATTGTTTTAGGATACTTGTTCATAATGTTTGCATTAAGTTCATGTTTTGCTAATCGAGGTCTTTCCCAAGAGCTTAATCCTGCAGGATTTTTTAAAGGTATATGGCATGGCTGGATTGCTCCATTTTCATTGATTTTGGGATTCTTTGATAGAAGTATTTCTGTTTATGAAGTGAACAATACAGGCTGGTGGTATGATTTAGGTTTTTATGTTGCGGTAATAAGTCCATTTGGTTCTTTATCAATCACCAGAAGTAAAGAAAAATAAAATAAATATTGCTATTTCTTTTTAATATGATAGTATATAAATATATATCAATAGGAGTTGTTTATGATAAGAAAACTTGTAACCGTTTACGGTATGACTTGTGAAAACTGTAGAAAAGTTATCATTAATGGATTGGAAAAAATCAATGGAGTTCAAAAAGTTTCTGTAAAACTACCTAATAGGTTAGTTGAAGTAGAGTTTGATCCTGAAATCTTAACTCTTGATGATATAAAAAAGTTGATTCAAGAATTAGGATATGATCCAATGTAAATATTAATCAAATATAACCGGAGGAAGAATGAAACATGTAAAATTTGACCAAGTACCTTTAGAAGATGTTAATGTTGAAGGTGCTAAAGGTGCCAAAATCAGATGGTTAATCGGAGAAAAAGATGGTGCTGAAAGATTTTCTATGAGAATGTTCGAAGTAGAAGTCGGTGGAAATACTCCATATCATATACATGCTTTTGAACATGAGATTTTTGTTCTTGATGGTGCTGGTATGCTTGTAACAGAAAACGGAGAATCAGCAATGAATCCATGGGATGTTATTTATGTAGATCCAAATATTATGCATCAGTTTAAGAATGTAGGTGATAAACCTCTTCTATTTTTATGTTCTATCCCTAATGAATTAAAAAAAATTCCCAAAAGAAATCCTTTTGGCGGTGGTAAAGTAAATAATTGTTAAACAGCGAAAGATTTAAGGAATTAAAATGAATAAAACACATCTTGCCTTTTTAGAAGAATTAACTCAGGAAATTGCACCTGCAGGTCAAGAATTTAAGGTTCAAAAGATTTTTAAAACCTTCGTTAAGCCATTTTGCGATGATCTCATTGTCACTAAACTACATTCAGTGATTGCTCATAAAAAAGGTAATAGTAAAGTTAAAATAATGTTTTCAGGGCATGCTGATGAGATTTCGATGCTTGTTAAGCATATTGACAGTAATGGTTTTATCTATACTGCTGCAATGGGTGGTATAGACACTATTCTTTTACCGGGTCAGAGACTATGGATTCATCATGGTGATAGTAAGGTTTTAGGTGTAGTAGGCAGAAAGCCGGAACATCTTTTAAAAGATAAAAATTCTGAAATCAAGTTATCAGACCTATGGATTGACATTGGAGTTGATTCAAAAGAAGAAGCTGAAAAACTGGTTTCTTTAGGTGATGTAGTTACCTGGGATGGAAGTTTCCATATTTTTGATGAAAATCATATAATCTCGAAAGCAATGGATAACAGGATAGGTGTATATATTGTTGCTCGAATTCTTGAAGAACTTGTCAATGAGAACCTTGATGCTGATATATTTGGCTTATCCAGTACTCAGGAGGAAGTTGGTGCCAGAGGAGCAAAAACTGCTATTTCTTATATTAATCCTGATATTGTAGTTGCTTTAGATGTCACCTTTGCTTCTGACCATCCGGGTATGGATGAAATAGAAAATGGTGATATAAAGCTTGGTAAAGGACCAGCTCTGACAATAGGTTCAAGAGTAAACCATAACCTTAAAAATCTTATAAAAGAAATTGCTGAATCTTATAATATTCCACTTCAGTATGAGATTTATCCTCGAAATACAGGTACAGATTTAGATGTTTTGCAGGAAACAGGATCCGGAGCTGCCGGCTTACTGCTATCTATCCCATGTCGATACATGCATAGTCCTAATGAAATGATATCCTTTAGTGACCTCGAAAATACAGTTAAACTCTTAACAGAGTTTTGTAAAAGAGTAAAAGATATTTCCATAATTGGAGAAATTTAAATTATTTTGAAGGCAGTAATTTTTACTGCCTTCATCTTTTTTATACTCTTATGTAATAAAAGATTTTAAGTATAAAATGTGTTCATTTCCCTTGTTTATTAAGTAAAATGCTGGATAGTATTAAGTATTTTTAAGTTTATTATAAAAAGTTAAAAAAGTTATTGACAAAAAAAAGCCCTAAGTAATATTGAATCTAAAGTTTATAAAAAAATCTAATTGGAGGATAATCAAAAATGCCAAATCACAAATCATGCGAAAAAAGATTAAAACAAGATGAAAAAAGACAAGCTAGAAATAACTATGTCAAAAAAACATTGAAAACACTTTCCAAAAAAATTCATTCAGACATGAGTATCAATGAGAAACAAGAGCTATTAGAAACAATTTATTCACAGCTTGATAAAGCTGCTAAAAAAGGTATTATTCATGCTCGTACTGCATCAAGAAGAAAATCAAGAATAGCTCAATATATAAATTCTGAAATCGGAAAAGCAACTCCTGAAGCAGAATAGTATTATGCTTTAATGCTTTTTTATAATAAATATAGGCAGATTATTCTGCCTTTTTTTAATTACAAATAAAGGAATTAATATATTATGTTATCATTTGTAAAATCAATTAAAGAAAAAATCGTCAAAACAAGAAACAACTTTGTCGGTAAAATTGCAGAAACTCTTGCTTTAAGACCCAAAATTGATGAACAACTTATGGAAGAACTTGAAGAGATATTACTGCAAGCAGATGTTGGTGCAGAGTTGTCTTATAATATTATAGAAGATTTACGAGACGAGATTCGATTAAAAAATATCAAGGAATCATCTGAGGTTCAAGGTCTCTTAATGCAAATTATAAGCAATAAGCTAGTTCATGATTATGACAATGTCTCCTCATTTTTTAAGAGTGATTATTCAACTACTCATGTTATTCTTGTCATTGGAGTAAACGGTACAGGTAAGACAACTTCCATCGGAAAAATCGCTAATCAATTTAAAAAGGCAGGTAAATCTGTTTTACTGATAGCAGCCGATACTTTTAGAGCAGCTGCTGTTGAACAATTGACAATATGGGCAGAAAGATCTGATATTCCTATTTTCAAAAAAGAGGCAGGGGCTGACCCGTCTTCTGTTATTTTTGATGGATTAACTAAAGCAAAATCAGACAATATTGATATTGTACTAATTGATACTGCCGGAAGGCAACACAATAGAGTTAATTTGATGAATGAATTAGGTAAAATTGGAAGAACAATTAAAAAGATTTTCCCTGATGCACCTCATGAAACTTTACTTGTCTTAGATTCGACAACAGGACAAAACGCTATAGCACAAGCAAAATTTTTTAATGAAGTAATCCCGCTTTCAGGAATAATTCTCACAAAATTTGACGGTACTGCTAAAGGTGGAGTGATTTTAGCCGTAAAAAATCAATTAAATATCCCGGTAAAATTAGTCGGTATTGGTGAAGGTATTGAAGACTTAAAAGAATTTAATGTTAATGATTTTGCTAAAGCACTATTTGAGTAACATACACAAAGCTAATAATTTAACAGATTAATGCTTATATTTTCAAAAAACTACTTGCCAAAATAATCATGATAAATATTATTGCATTAAGTCGGGATGTAGCGCAGTCCGGGTAGCGTACTTGAATGGGGTTCAAGCGGTCGCTGGTTCAAATCCAGTCATCCCGACCAAATTTTTGGATTATAAAGTCTAATTTTTTTAGATTAATTTAATGTGATTATTTACATTCTATAAGGTCTCATAATCATAGGCTTCAGAGGCTGTCCCAAAATTACTGTTGTGCAAACACCCTTGTTTGCACCTAAAAGCATAAGTAATTTATATTCAGCAATTTAGAATACAACAAGCAAGGGTGCTTGTTGAACGATTCTACATTTTGAGACTGCATCTAAAGTACATGCATTCTTCAAGGTACCTCCAAGATGCTTTTTCCCTCTTGGAGGTACCTTAATGATACATTGTTAGTTTAAGCATCAGCTTTTTGATAAAAAAAGCAACGATTTTCTGATAAAAATAAATAAAACTATATACTTTTACTATTCACAGATTATCAAAAATAAACATAATTTAGGAAATTTGTTTACAAACTACTAATCTCTAGGTGTAAACAATAACAAGCTTATTGCTTTTATATAAAGTTCATGTTCTAATTTTAATATTTTCCCGGCAATTTCATCAGCAGATTTACACGCAGAGATATCACATTTTTTTTGCATTATTATCTCACCGGTATCATAATCCTCATTAACAAAATGAACTGTTGCTCCTGAGAAAGTTTCTTTATTTGCAAAGACTGCTCTGTGTACAGCTATACCAAACATGCCTTTACCTCCATATTTAGGTAGTAAAGCAGGGTGAATATTAATAACCGGTATTTTAATTATTGAGAAGAAATCATGATTTAATTTTCTCATAAAACCTGCCAAAACAATTAAATCAAGCCTGTAATTTTCTAGTGTATCAATTATAAAATCGTTTAAACTATATGATTTGTCATATACTATTACTTTAATGTTATTCTCATTTGCTATATTTACAATTGGTGATTCTTGATTAGTTACTAATAAAAAAGCGATTTCTATAGGCAAGCTTTGTTTTTTAACACTATCTACAATAGCTTTGAAATTTGAACCTCGACTTGTTCCGCTGGTAAAAATTGCAATCTGTTTCATAAGTACTCCTGTAAATAAAAAAAGACGCACGAATGCGTCTTTAAAAATATATTTTATTTTTTAATATCAAATAGTTTTAAATGTAATTCATTCAGTTGAATATCTGAAACATTTGACGGGGCTTGACTCATTAAGTCATAAGCTTTGAGTGTCTTAGGAAAGGCTATAACATCTCTGATAGATTCAGCCTGACTTAATATCATTACCATTCTGTCTATACCGGGTGCAATTCCACCATGAGGAGGAGTGCCATATTTAAGAGCATCAAGGAAGTAGCCAAATTTTTCTTGCAGGTCTTTTTCTTCAAAACCTAAGACATTGAAAATCTTTTTCTGTATATCGTATCTGTGACAACGAATGCTACCGGATGATAACTCCATACCATTACAAACCATATCATAAAGCTGACCTTGAATCTCTCCAATTTTATCAGGATTGTCAAAATATTCGAGATGTTCCTCTTTAGGTAGAGTAAACATGTGATGTGCCGGTTCCCATCTATTTTCATCTTCATTATAATCAAAAAGAGGAAAGTCTTCAATCCAACATAAGGCATAAGTGTCTTTGTCTATTAGATTTAATACTTTACCAAAGTGGTTTCTGATTCCGGCTAAAACTTTATATGATAACTTATCAGGTTCTGCAGAAAATAAGATTAAGTCACCGTTATTTAATTTTAGGTTAATTTTTAGAGCTTCTTTTTCTTTGTCCGTAAAGAATTTTGCGATTCCACCTTCAAAATCATCATTAATATACTTAACGAAAGCCAATCCTTTAGCTCCAAGATGTTTGGCAATATCAATCAAACTATCAGTCTGTTTTCTGGAATAAGAAGCACAATCAGGTGCAACTATACATCTGATTTGGTTGTTATTTTCAATAGAAGACTTAAAAACTGCAAACTCAGTTTCTTTAAAAATATCAGTTACATTTTGTAACTCAAGTCCAAATCTTATATCCGGTTTATCGCAACCAAATCTTTCCATTGCTTCTTTCCATGTAAAGCGAGGGAAAGGTATCTGTAAGTCAACATTAATAGTTTCTTTCCAAACATAAGCAAAAAGCTGTTCCATAAGATTATAGATCTCTTCCTGAGAAACAAAACTCATTTCTAGGTCAAGCTGAGTAAACTCCGGTTGTCTGTCAGCTCTTAAGTCTTCATCTCTAAAACATCTGGCAATCTGAAAATACCTGTCCATTCCACCAATCATAAGTAATTGCTTATAAATCTGTGGTGATTGAGGGAGTGCGAAAAACTTGCCGGGGTGAACTCTGCTTGGAACTAAATAATCTCTTGCCCCTTCAGGTGTACTTTTCATCAAAATAGGAGTTTCAATCTCATAAAAATTATTCTTAGTCAAAAACTCACGAATAGCAAAAACCATTTTATGTCTTAAAATAAGAATCTTTTGTAGTTTTTCTCTTCTTAAATCAAGATATCTGTACTGAAGTCTTAAATCTTCCTCAGCCATTGTATTTTCATTAAGCTGAATAGGTAATGGCTCAGAATTGTTTAAAATTTTAGCTTCTGAAATGATTACTTCCATTTCACCGGTAGAGATATTTTTATTAATGTTTTTGCTGTCTCTAAAGGCTACAAGACCTTTGACACAAATCACATATTCGTTTCGTACATCTTTGGCTTTAGCATAAGCTTGGATGTTTTCAGGAGGAAAGACACATTGAACAAAACCTTTGACATCTCGTAAATCAATGAATATCAATCCTCCTAGATCTCGTCTTTTATGTACCCAACCCATTAAAACTACTTCTTTATTAAGTATTTCTTTATTTATATCACCACAGTAATGAGTGCGTTTTAATTCTCCAATAAGTTCTAGCACTTAAGTTCCTCCGTTAGTTATTTAGTTTTTTTAAATTTTATTTCTGTTCCTTTGTAAACAAAAATAAACTCTTGGTTTTTACTGTCTAATTTTGGGAAAAATATTATGCCTTCTTTGAATGCTCCTGGATGTACTTCACCAAAAACAAAAGATTTCCCGGAAATATTTTTCCTAATTTCATGAAGCCTAGCTAAGTTTTCTCTCTGAGTTTCAGCTGTAATAGAAAATCTGTCAGGTATTAGTGATACATCTTGAAGCATCATTTCTAAGACTGTTTCAGAATTTACAATATCAAATTGTAATTGATTTTGGTCTATCAAATAAAAATCTCTTGATTCAACTCTTAAAGGCTCTCTGGTTCTGTTCTGAATTCTGATATGAACCGTTGTATATGAATCCGGTAAGTATTTAGGTTCATGAGTCCAAAGAACCTCGCTGACAGCCAACATAACCTTGTCATTTCTTAATACGGCATAATCTCCCGTAACTTCAATATTGCCCTGACTTACCGGGATATACTTATAAGCACAGGAACAAAGAAAAAGTATTAGCAAAAGAGATAACATAATGAAAACTTGTTTATTTCTAATACTTTTTATTAAGTTCATTTTATTCATCATCCTCAGTTGAAGAAGAATCATTAGAGTCATCATCTTCGTCAACTAATATATTTAACATTTTATCATCTTCGTCATCATCTTCTGAAATTTGATTACTTACAGGTTTTTCAGCTTGATGTTTTTTTGTAACAGCTTCGATAACTTCATCACTGAGAACTTCCTCTTCATCCTGTACACAGGTAATATCATGGACACTATCTTCAGGAAGTATGTTGATAAGTTTTAATCCCTGTGTTACTCTGCCTTGAACTTTAAGCGTTGCTACACTTTGTCTGATTACAAGTCCGTTTCTGGTGACAATCATCAAGTCATCAGAGTCTATAACCTCTAAAAGCGAAATTAACTGACCATTCCTAACAGATGTTCTTAGAGTAATTACACCTCTTGTGTTTCTTCCTTTAACCGGATAGTCATCAATTGCAGTTCTTTTACCGAATCCGTTTTCTGAAATGGCTAGTATTGTGCCACCTCGTTTGACGACAACCATAGCTACTACGCTATCACTATCTCTAAGATTAATCCCTTTAACTCCCTGTGTTCCTCTACCTGTTGCTCTGACCAGGGTTTCAGTAAACCTGGTAGCCATACCCTTAGCAGTAGCAAGGATAATATCATTGTTTCCTTCAGTAATCTGAGCATTTATCAATTCATCACCTTCAAGAAGTTTTATGGCAATTATACCTTTAGTTCTAGGGTGTGAAAAGGCAGAAAGTCCTGTTTTTTTAATCAAGCCTTGTTTAGTTACCATTATAACATTTTGAGTGTCATAGAAAGAGTCTGTTGTAATTAAAGCTTTGACTTTTTCTTCTTTCTCTAATTCAATTAAATTTATTAAAGCTCTTCCTCTTGCCTGTTTACTTGCCTCAGGTATTTCATGAATTCTAAGCCATAGGCATTTACCCATATTGGTAAAGAATAATACATAGTCATGAGTTGAGGCAATAAATATTTGTTGAATGAAATCATTTTCTTTTAAAGATGAACCACTTGAGCCTCTGCCTCCTCTGGATTGAGTTCTGTAGGCATCTAGAGG
>CAZJNG010000020.1:0-12891 GCA_964547265.1 uncultured Candidatus Cloacimonadota bacterium
ACTGCACCGGAATGTATATGAAGTTTAGCAGTAAGGATATCACCTGTTACTATTGCACTCTTCTCAAGCTCCATTGCTTTTATTGCTTTAATATTTCCGTTTACCTTACCTGAAATAAAAACTTCATTAGCAGTAATATTGCCGTCAAAAGTAGCTGTTTCTGATACACAAGCAATACCTTCAGTGACAAGATTTCCTTTTACATAACCATCAACACGAATTGATTCTTTAGTTGTTATATCACCTGTCACTTTACAAGTTTTTCCAATGAGTGTTGTTATTAAAACATTTCTGTTTTTTTCAAACATGTTTCCTCCATATTTTACATTTTAAACTTAGGTATTTTCATCAATGTCTCGGGATTTACCGGATTATTCTGATAATATATCTGAAAATGCAGATGCGGATTAGTGCTATATCCTGTACTTCCCACCAAACCTATCACCTGACCTTTTTCAACAAAATCATTTATCTTTGCTATAAATTCATGTAAATGAGCATAAAGAGTTTTATATCCATTTAAATGATCAACTAAAATTACATTTCCCAGATATTTATCAGTATAACAAGCAATTACGATACCTGCAGCAGAAGCGTGAATATTAGTTCCGGTTGTTGTAGCTAAATCTATAGATTGATGATAATCAGAAAATCCCTGACTAATGGCAAAATCATCCTGTATGGGTATTAAATCAGGTATAAATCTATTATTTAATGATACTCCCGGTATATTTTGGATTGTCTTAATTCTTAAAGTATCACTCATAACAAGAGTTTCTCTTATAACCTGAACTTCATTCTTTGATACTTTTAAAGAATCTACATCATTCAACAGAGTAGTAATTTTTTCTTTTAATACGCTGACAATTTCCTGTGAACTCTGTACTTCAGTACCTAATACCGCTTTTGATGAACTTAACTGATGTATTAAGTAAACCATATAGACAACAATGATTAACAATATTACAACAATTATTCTTAAAAACGAGGTTGAATTAAGCATTTTATTTTTTTTATTCTACTCCCAGTGCCTTAACTAGTGAGTTCAATTCATCTTCATTATTGAAGGTTAATAGAATTTCTCCTGCAAAGTCTTTCTTTTCTTTAATCTTTGCATTGACTTTAAATTGTTTTGATATCTTTTCTTCAATATTTTTCAAAATCTCTCTTTTATAAAACTTATTTGATTCTTTTCTGGCTGATTTGTTATCAAGACAATAAAGTTTTGAATTTTCTTCAGCTTGTCGAACTGAATATTGTTTTTTGATTATCTCATGAGCAAACTTCTCCTGACTGTCAATATCTACACTTAGTATTGCTCTGGCATGTCCCGGAGTAAGTTCTTTATTTTCAATTAAATGTTGTATGCTTTCTGAGAGTTTTAATAATCTCAAGGTATTACTGATTGTAGTTCTGTCTTTACCCATAATTTTACTGACATCACTATGATTTAAACCGAATTCATCTATCAGCTGTTGATAAGCCTTTGCTTCTTCAAGAGGCGATAAATCTTCTCTTTGAACATTCTCGATTATTGCTAAAACCAGTCTTTCTTTGTCGGTTACATTTTTAATAACAACGGGAATTTCTGTCAATCCTGCAAGTTTACAAGCTTCAAGTCTTCTTTCTCCGGCTATCAGTTCATACCCTGAACCTTCAGTTTGACATACTATTATCGGTTGAATCAGTCCGTTTTCTTGAATAGACTGAGATAGCTCTTGCAGTTTTTCTTTATCAAATTGTCTTCTTGGCTGGTATCTGTTTGGTACAATTTCATTTATTTTTATTGTTGTACTTGTACCTTGCACGGGTTTTTCTATATCATGTATTAATGAATTTAATCCTCTACCTAATCTACTCATCTTTCCACCACTTCCATTGCTAATTGTAAATAATTTTGAGCACCATTTGATTTAATATCGTAATGCATTATAGAAAGACCGAAACTAGGTGCTTCTGATAATTTAACATTTCTGACTATTACAGATTTAAAAACCTTTTCTTTAAAATAATTTTTCACTTCAATAGCTACCTGATTGGATAAATTTAGTCTTTTATCGTACATTGTAAGCAATATACCCATGATATTCAAATCCGGATTAAGATTCTTTTGAATCAATCTGATCGTATTTAAAAGTTGGCTAACTCCTTCCAATGCATAATACTCACATTGAATCGGGATAATTAAATCCGTACAAGCTGTTAAGGCATTTACTGTCAGTAAACCTAGTGATGGAGGACAATCAATAAGAATGTAATCATACTTTTCTTTTAAAGGAGTTAAGGCTTCTTTAAGCTTATGTTCACGAGCAAATTCACGAACCAAGTCTATCTCGGCTCCGGTCAAATCAATATTGCTTCCGATGACATCCAGATGTTCAATATCAGTTTTAAGTATAGCTTTTTCGGATTCAATCTTACTAACCATTAAATCATAAGATTGAAATTCCAGTTTTTCTTTATCAATACCCAAACCTGATGTTGCATTACCTTGAGGATCTAAGTCAACCAATAAGGTTTTTTTCTCATAAATGCCTAAGGCTGCAGCTAAATTTACTGCAGATGTGGTTTTACCGACCCCACCTTTTTGATTTACAATGGTGATTATTCTACCCATAATTTATTTCTACTATCCTTCTTTCAAATTCTGTATTTAAATCAAGTTTATGAATTTTGACATTATTAAAGATTTCTACATCATCTAAATTCTTTGCTTTATACAAAAAAATCTTACCGTCTTTTGTCAATACTTTTTCTAAAGCATTTTTAATTACAATATTCATCTTTACAGATCGACAGATAATAACATCAAAATAGTGTTTATATTCTTCCATTTTTTTATCTTCTATTCTTAAAGGCAAAAACTCTGCATTACTGACAGGTATATTATCTGTTATATACCTAATAGCCTCTATCTTTTTCTTGACACTATCTAAAAAAAACATCTTACAATCGGGATTTAAAATTAAAATCGGAACGCCGGGAAGACCGCCTCCTGTCCCAAAATCAAGAATTTTTTTGCCTTTCCAGCCAGAATAAACTTCATGAATACTCACTGCATCTAGAAAATGCAAAATCCAAATATCTTCTAAATCCATCTTTCTTGAAAAAAGATTTATTTGCCCGTTCATATTAACAAGCTTATTATAAAAAGATTCAAATTTTTTTTCAATCTCAAGAGTATAAAGATTTTGCTTTTTTAAAAATTCGAAAAATACATTTTTTTTATTATTCATAACTTACATTAATAAAAATCCCTCAAAAATTGTCAATAAAAATATGAAAGAAACATTATCATTTAAACTTATATGATTACTAAAAATAAATGAAATCACTCAATCATTAAAATGACGAGATGTTTACACTCATGGTTTAGAGGCTGTCTAATAATTACTGTTGTGCAAACACCCTTGTTTGCTCTTAGCATCATAAATCACTTACAATCAATATGTTAAAAAGCAACGAGCAAGGGTGCTTGTTTAACAATCCAGCATTTTGACTCCTATTTCAATTGGTACTTATAGAGGATTTTATTCTATTTCCCCCTATATAAGTGTCAACTTATTCCGGACTAGACATCAATTGTACTTTTTTATAATGTAATTTATTGTTAAATCAAGATTTAGTGCTTAAAGAAGTTTTTGTGTGCTTTAGATTTTTCAGCATAAAACATGAACATAATATAGCAACAATACTAAATGTAGGGATAATAAATATTACTGGAATTACATTTACATTATTAATAGCCATAGCAATAATTTTGGCTACTAAGGATGTCATCATAAATGATAAGAAAATTACATACACTGTACTAAAAATATAACCATAATAGTTGTTTTTAACTAATAAAAACCCGGAGACAAAAGCAGTTGGAAGTAATAAAGCAAGATCAAAACCTTGTACTATCAGGGTTGTGTAATGTTCGAGGTTAACAGGATAAATTTCTCCTTTAAAAAAGGGTGAGATAATTATCTCTAACCATAAAACAGCAATAGAGAAAGCATTTAACATTAAAAACCAACCAACAAACTTAGTCGGAGTATCTTTACTAAAATGATATTCAGGTATTGTTCTGAACAACAAAATCAAAGCTATTGTAAAAGCAAAAAATGAAAGAGATAATAATATGACATGCACTAAAAACATAAAACTATACATACCCATTGCAGTGTAAAAAAGATAAGTTACCAGAAAATAGAGTAGTGTTCCTGATAACAGAAACAAAGCAATCATAGGTTTTTTCCTGTACATACACAAGAAAATTAAGAGTAAAGGTATTGCTATAAATACAGTTATGTAATCTTGTGCTATACCTTGAATAGCTACTTCTGCTGACATATGATGATACAATCCTTTAGCATAGATATTGACAGTGTTTCCTCTGATTGATGTGTAATCGTAATTGTTTTCAAAGGCATTAAAGAGTCCTTTACCTTCGTAAAAAATGCCTGTCACTCCTGCAATTATAGCAAAAAAAGCAATTGCTATAGTGATTATGAATAAGACTTTTTTCATAGATTTATCCTCCTGTTAATGTATTTTTTTAAAACTCTGCTCTCATTTCCATTTTGAGCTGATGAAAAGCATCCTGACTTGGGTATTTGTACCCGGAATAACTCAAGTCAATAGTAGAAATCCTGTTTAATATATAGTTAATACTCGCTGACCATCTCATATTTGCTCCTCTTTGTTTATCAAATGGGTGGTAGGTAGAAATTGGTACTTTTATACTATTGTACTTTATCTCAAAGCCTGATAGTACTCTATATTTATTACTCAAGAATATCATTAAATCTTCAGAAAAGATATATCTGTTTATCTTTTGAAATTGTTGTCTGGAATCAACTCTTTCTCTTTCATAACCTAAACCTGTGGTAAAGATATAGTTAGTAGAATAAGTAGTACGAATATTAAGTTGATTATTATTAGTTTTAGATTTCATTTCATATCTGGAGTCTGTTTCTGTTTTATAAGCGAAGATTTTTTCAAAATCAGAATTGTAATATCTCATTAGCCTAAGAGAGAATTCATGTTCAAATAATTCATTTCGATCTGTAGTTTGATATCTGTTATCTAGAGATTTATCGTTTTTAAAAGTATAACGGGAAATCCACTTATTTTGCATGATATTATACCAGATAACCTGCCTGAACTCCTGTCGGGCATATATAGATTGTTCAGTCATTAATGCATTTGGATATAGTAAATATGTTTTAAGTTTATCTCTGCTTTCGGTTTGTTCTATTACAGAAATATTTGTTTCAAGGTTTATTTTTTTCAAAAAATCATTATCTTTTTTGCTGAACTGAGCAGGGTAAGTATAGATGTTAAAATGAGACTGAACCTCTATACTTTTTGAAGGATCACCAACAGTAACACTGACCCAGTCAAAATCACCGTTTTCTGTCCATGTACCTGTTGAATCATATAAACCTGCTCCTTGTCCCATGTATCTTAATTCTCTGCTTTTAGGATAAAATTCTAAGTTTTTTATAATATAATTTGAGTTAAACTGAAGAGCATTATTAGCGAAATTATTCATTGTTCTAATTTCTGCAACATCGTAAGTTTGGTCAGAAGAACCTTCAGTAAAAGATTCTACTTGCCGGTGTGAATACAATGTCGTGATATAATGATTTTGTAATTGAGTATATGATTGAAAGGTATATGTAACAGAATTTCTGTTTTTTTGCCAGTGATTAATAAATACATTATTATAATCATAGTCATAAGATATTACAAATCCGGAATTTAATACATTATCAAAAGCAATGCTGTTTTTATATAGATTGTATTTATTGCCGGCAACTGTCTTATTGAGTGATTTAGAAAACGAAGCAGATTTATTATATCGTGAAGATGACTTCAGAGTCATTTTTTTGTATTTATACTGAATTGATGGTTCGTGAACAATCACATTATTGTCTAAACTATTTAAGTTATCCTCTTCTTCTGCGAGACTGTACCTATAATGAACGGAGGGAGAATATGGTGTTTGCCTGACAGATTGAATGAGATTTAGATAAAATTGCTTTACTATATTCTCGTAACTACCATACTTAACAGAACTTTCCTGAGTTAAAAAATTATATGTACGGGTTTTTAAACTAACAAAATATTCTGTATTGTTTAATGAATCAGGACTTGAAAAACTTCCATAATTAAAATAATCATCAGAATCTTTTATATTAGCAAAAGTATAAAGATGCTTGTTTTTATATCTGCAATATGTTTTAAGTTCAGGATTTATCAGGTCGTAGTTCGGTTTTAACTTGATTTCTAAATGTTGTATATGGCTAAAGTCATCTCCCTTATCTTTATCTGAAAAGGTATTTTTATCATGTTGGCTTAACAATGTTTCGTAATATACTTCAAAAAAATCATAATAATAATTTAAGTTAAAATTATAATTTGTCTTTAGCTGTGGAGGATTAATTTCTTTGACTGCATTCCACTGTCCTAAACCTTCACCAACATAGTCAAATCTTGACGGACTTACCTGAATATAATCCCCTAAACCTTGACCAAACCAAGTGAAATACACATTATAATCTGCTAATGAATCTCCCGGGGCATAGACATAAATATCCGTTCCATTGAGAGTAACTTTTTTATAAAGTCCCAGCCCTTGCCCAACATAAGATTCTCCTGAAACTACAGCTTTTGAATCACCAATTTCTTTTAACATTTCAATATCTTGTTGACTGAAACTTTCAACTAAAGGCTTATCCTTGTCATCTTCTTGATATACTCCTGCAAAGCCTAGTCTGACATTATCAAATAGATAAAAATTTGATGTTCCTATAAAAGTATTTTTCCTATAAAACTCATCAGTATATTGAAATGAAGCTTGAATTCTCGAATTTTCTGAGATGAAATGTTTTAAGTAAAACTCAATTGAACCCTCGTTATAATCTATCCTATAATCAGAACCTCTTTCAATTCTTAAACCATTTAACCAAAGAGTCTCACTACCGGGTAAGATTTTAACATTTGTGTATATACCCTCCGGCTTTAGATAATATGGTCCCTGCTTACCCTCTACTCCATTAAAATTAATGATTGTAGATATACCTTTGGATATTGCGGTAGCCACAGAGGCTTCCTGTCGGTCAAAATAACTAAGCTTAAGACCTTCAAATTTAGGTTTATAATTCATAAATTGAGTACCGCTTATCTCTAAATCCAAATCTCCAAAAGCAATTTCGTACTGCCGTCCATACACTTTAAAAAAAACCTGATCAAGTGAACTAAGCTCTCGACTGTCTCCTTCTGAACTTATAGGTGACTGACTGTCATTTAACTGTGCCTGAATCATCATATTAGGAGACAATTCACCATCAATCTTTAAAAATAATGATTGATTAATATCTACATTATCTTGATTTGATACTGCCACAGAAATAGTTTTATTACCTGTAATATTAAGATTTTGATTGTCCAGTAAAAAACTCTCCCAACTTCTTTTTATTGCATGAATTTTGAGACTGTCTGAATATGTGATGGGTTCATATAATTTATATTCTGTAAAATACTGCTCAGGAAAGCCGGCATATTCTATCTCAATATAATTATAACTCGATGCATTTCTTATAAACAGGATATATCTATAATTTGTGGAATCATACTCAAGGGTATAATCTTCGTTCAACTCTAAAAACACACTTACATAATTCTCTGACACTAAAGAATCTGTTTTTATAATACCTTTAAGAATAAACGAGTTGGGTATGATATTTCGTTCAGCAAAAAATAAACTGTCAGGTATTGGCGAATCAATATTTATATTTTCAAAAGTTGGGGACTTTAATAGCATATTAGCAAAAATCAACTGAAATGACAGTAAATAAAATAATATAACTAAAGATTTAACTGATATTATCGTATCTGATTTTTTATTGAAATTAATTTTCATCTGACATAGAGTATATCGTTTAAGTTATTCTTGTGAGTAATTTTCTTCAAGAAATGATTGCCCTTTAACTGAAATAAATCTCTTTTCATCTTTCCTTATAACTATACCTTCAGAATCAAAGATATTAAGCATAATCAAGGAAATCTTTCTATTAGCATTAATCAAGTCTCTAAACTCTCCAACAGTTAATCCGTTTTCATGACTTGAAAGATGTTCTAATAGTTTTATCCTTAAAGGATTTACATTAAGTGCATGCAAGTACTCTCCTTCATGATGATACAATCTCTTTTTACTAACTAAATAATATAAAATTTGTTTTAGTCTCTTTTCATTTATATCTCTTCTTTTAGCTCTTTCTGTCAGTTCTGACCATAATGGTGCTTTCATTCTTTGATTCAGGATATACTGGTCAACCCAGTTTATCTGTATATGGTCTTTGGTAAGTAACTCAACGACATGCGATTTTAAAGCATAAGTTGATTCTCTTTTATCAAGTATATCTTCGTTTAGCAATTCTTCAAGTGCTACCCTAAGAAAGGTTTGTTGACCTTCACCGGCATAATCACCATAAGGAGACACAAATCTATCTCCAATAGTCTCATTGAAGACAGAGGCAAGTTCTTCCAATGTCTTTCCTAAGTTGCTCAAAGGGTTATTTTTATGCCCGATTTGAAGATACTTAATTAATCTTTGTTTTATAATATCATAATGTCTTTTTGTCCAAAACCAGTTATCTTTTTTTAAGTATTTATCAGATAATGACGAATAGTCTAAGTCTTGTTCAAAGACCTCAGTCTTTATGAAAAGTTTGTCACAAATATATTTAATTGAGATAGGTTTGATTGTTTTTTCTATTTCTGTCATTAAAAGGTCAGTCTTATTGCCTGTTTGTCTTTTTCTTAAAAGCTCAATCACATGTTTTGTTCTTCGTCGGTGATGCAAAGGAAAGGCATCAATGATTACACCACCACCTAAGGTTAAATCATTAGAACTGTTTCTAATAATAAATCTGTCATTGTAAAATAAAGGGACAGACTTTTTAAGATGAATTTGTGCCAGGCATTTATCACCTTTAATTAATTTATCTTTATCCAGTAAATGAACTTTTGCTTGTGTTTGAATCGTATTTGAATAAAACTCTATTGTAGTCCATAGCTTTAAATCAGGAGTTTCATCAAATAAACTTAATTCAACATCAATCAAAGCCGTTTTATAAACAGGCATATCTGTGAATGACATACCTCTTTCATAATCATCTTTTTCAAAACCATTCAGATTTAATGAAGTTCTCTGCCCTTTAAATATTTTATCTGTCTCATTTCCATATTGTTCAAGTCTTTTTACTCTAAACTCTTTATTATTACTTGAGTAAAGGTGACTTCCTTTTGATAATTGTCCGGATAGTACAGACCCTGTAATTACTGAGCCAAAACCCTTTACTTGAAATAATCTGTCAGGGTACATTCTGAAATTTTCATTTAAAGTATTGCCCTTCAAAGTGTTTAATTCCTTTATTATCAGATCCTTAAGATAATCTAGATTCAAGTTATTTTTAGCTGAAACCTTTATAGTCGGACTATTACGAAGGCTTGTTTTTGAAAACTCAGCTATTATTTCTTGTTCTGCTAAATCAAGTAATTCCTTATCAACTAAATCACATTTAGTTATGACAATTATAGCTTTTGTGATACCCAGCAGATTAATAATTCTTAAATGCTCCATACTTTGCGGCATAAGTCCTTCATTAGCTGCCACAACAAATAATACCAAATCAATCCCGCAAACTCCGCTTATCATGTTATGAATAAAATCTTTATGACCGGGTACATCAATAATTCCTGCACTTACCTTTTCATTAAACTTTAAATGTGAAAAACCTAAATGAATAGTAATACCTCTTTTTTTCTCTTCGGGATGAGTATCACAATCTTTTCCTGTCAAAGCTTGTATTAGAGTTGTTTTACCATGATCGACATGACCGGCAGTAGCAATTATATAGTTATTCATTATATTTCTCTTCTTTCAAATCAAAGATAGTCATTTGTTTGTAAGGTCTAAGTTTGTTATAGTTTAATATATCTTCCATTTTGTAGGCAATTTTTAAATTTTGGCATTGATATTCAAAATATCTATATAAATCTTTAGCTCTTGGTGAGTTAAAAACATATAAATCCTTAGCTTCGGTTTGATAACTAGATTGTAGTTCATAAGAAATCTTTCCTAATTTATCAAAAAAATATTCTCTTTGTCCATTTCTTAGAGTAACTGCAAACCAAGGAATAATAAATTTTACTCCATGCTCATAGGCTTTTTTAACTAATTCCTTGATATTATCTTCATTGTCTAGCAAGTGGGGTAATATAGGTTGGAATAGAATGCCTGTATATATATCATTTTTGGAAAGTTGCTCAATCGCTATTAACCTTCTTTCAGGCGATGGAGCCTTAGGTTCAATAATACTTGCTAATGATTGATTGCAGGTTGTAATTGTAAAACAGACAGATAAAAAGGTTTTATTGATTTCTTTTAACAGTTCTATATCACGCAAAATTAAATCGCTTTTGGTTATTAGATGAAAAGGGAATGAATATTTGTTTATTACCTGTAAAATCTTTTCAGTTAGTTTAATGTGTTTTTCTGCAGGAATATATGGATCACTCATTGAGCCGGTTCCGATTGTAACTTTTCTTTTTTTGACTGAAAGTGCTTTATCTAAGAGTTCTGCTGCATTTGTTTTTACAATTAAATCTTTGAAATTCTTTATTTGATAACAATCACTTCTTGAGTCACAATAAATGCAATCATGTTGACAACCACGATAAGGGTTAATATTATAATGAATCCCAAACCAATTTTCAGGATTATTATTTCTGATTAATATTTGCTTTGCTTCTATATATTCAATTTTCATATTTGACTCTGATAGCAAATTATACTTGAATTATATAAAAGTCAAGTTTTTTTTAAAAAGAATTTGCCTAATTAATTTTTATTACTATAATATCAGTATAATGAAACCTAAGGAGGATAAATGGTGGAGTTAAGACAATTATACTACTGCAAGATCTGCAAAAATCTAGTAGAGGTAACTCAGGCAGGAAAACCTGCACTTGTTTGTTGTGGTGAACCAATGAATCTGTTAAAAGCAAATTCTGTTGATGCCGCTAATGAAAAACATGTACCTGTTGTAGTTGATAAGGGAGATTTCGTTGAAGTAACCGTTGGAAGTGTTGAACACCCAATGACAGAAGAACATTACATCGTATTTATTGAAGTTCTGACTAAAGATGCTGTTTGTCGTAAAGAATTAAAACCCGGAATGAAACCTTTTGCCACTTTCCCGGTTAAACATTCAGACATAGTTGAAGTAAGAGAATTTTGCAACCTTCACATGTTATGGAAAAATTAATCAGGAGGCACAATGTCAGATTTTAAAAACTCAAAAACCGCTCTTAACCTTATGAAAGCCTTTGCCGGAGAATCTCAAGCTAGAATGCGTTATACCTATTATGCAAAAGTTGCTACCAAACAAGGATTCTTACAAATAGCAAATATCTTTATGGAAACAGCAGAAAATGAAAAAGAACATGCTAAAGTATTCTTTAAAAAACTTCTTGAAAACGGAATGAATGAAGAAATGATAGTTTTAAATGATGCAGCTTATCCGGTTGCTCTTTCAGATGAAACCTTCAAAAACCTTCAATATGCAGCTAACGGTGAACAAGAAGAATGGACAGATTTGTACCCTCAATTTGCTAAAACAGCAGAAGAAGAAGGATATAAGGATATTGCTACAGCATTTAAAATGATTGCTAAAGTAGAAGAAAGACATGAAGCTCGTTTCAGAAAACTAGCAAAAAATGTTACTGAACATACAGTCTTTAAAAAAGACGGTAAAGTCTTCTGGAAATGCTTAAATTGTGGTTATATCACAGAAAATATTGAAGCTCCCGAAGAATGCCCGGCTTGTAAACACCCTCAAAAATATTTTGAACAATGGTGTGAAAACTATTAATGAATTGGAGGAAAAATGAAAAAATGGATTTGTGACGCTTGTGGATATGTTTATGATCCTGAAGAAAACGACAATGTAGCTTTTGAAGATTTACCTGAAGATTGGGTTTGCCCAACTTGCGGTGTCGGAAAAGATATGTTTAGTGAAATGGATTAATTAATTTATCACAAAAAATGAGTTTTAAAGTGCTGATTTAATATCAGCACTTTTCTTTTTTAAAAAAAACTAATGACAAATATTCCAGAATAAAATATCTTGTTTTAAAAATGAGTTTAAAAAGGTGATTATGAAACTGATTGTTAGTCATTCCTCGTGTGATTTTGATGCTTTTGCTTCAATGATAGCATGTAATGTACTCTTTCCTGATGCAAAAATCTGTTTAGTGGGAGATTTAGATGAAAGCGTAAAAAAATTCTTAAAAGATTATAAATACAAGTTTTCTTTTTTGAAAGAAAGACAGATAAATTTTAGTGAAATTGAGTCAGTAATAATTGTTGATAATTACAGATTTGACAGGCTTAACAAGGTTGGTTCTTTCTTATCAGAAAATAAACACATACCTATCATCTGTTTTGATCATCATCCTGTTGATAAAAAACCTGATAATTTTCTTTTTTATCATTATGATAAAGTTGGTTCTTGTGTTACTTTATTATTGAGGTTTATCCATGAGAGAAGTCTAAATATTGACCCCTTTATTGCTACTATTATGGCTATGGGAATATATGAAGATACTGGTAATTTTGTCAACGAAAGTACTACCTCTGCTGATTTTTCTGCAATGGCGTACCTATTATCCTTAGGAGCTTCATTAAAAACTGTCAAAAAATACATAAATCATTCTTTTAATGCTACTCAACTTAAATTGATGAATAAGCTTCTTAATTCTCTTGAAACACACTTTATTAATGGTATTGAAATTTCTTTTTTTAACATTAATATCCATAAGCAAAGACAGGGT
>CAZJNG010000021.1:0-12733 GCA_964547265.1 uncultured Candidatus Cloacimonadota bacterium
CAATAGCCGAAAACCTGAATGGGAAGATTCAACTGGTTAAAGCTATATCAAGAGGCTTTAAAGCATTCAAAAATTATAGAGTTGCAATACTTTTCCACTTAGGAAAATTAGATATGTTTCCACAAGAAACCTAGTAGTGCCATAACAGACATATTTAATAAATACAGAAAAAAGAAAAAATTTTCTGTGGAAAGTCTGATTTATACGAAACTGCTAATATTTAAAAATGTATTTTTCTGCAAATAACAAAAAACACTTGACTAAATAACATAAATAAAATTATTTAAATTATAGAAAATTATTTATATTGGAGGCATGATGTTATTTAAATTTAAGAATTACATGTTTTTATTTGTTACAGTATGCATGTTATTTAGCTTCATTAGTCTTGAAGCTAAGACACAAAGATTAAAAGGTAAGGCAAGAGTTGCACATCGCTCGGGACAACTTTACCTTAAAGAAGAAGTTTATGATAAAGCATTAGAACAATATTTGATTGTAATCAATGAAGACCCTACTCATGTAGAATCTATTAAGAATGTCGCAGATCTTTATTTTTTATTTTCAGAACAAGATGAAGCAAAACAAAAAGAGTATATGGAAACAGCTCATGAATACTATGTAAAAACAGTTGATACAATTTTATCTATTTCTGATTGGGATAAGTATGACAATTTTGAAACTATCTTAAACGATGCTAAGCTTAAAATGAGAAGTATCTGGGTAAGAATTTTCAAAACAGGACAAGATTATTTTTCAGAATCAGAATATGATAAAGCTATCAATATTTTTAAAGAATTATTAGTTCTTGCTCCTGATAGTGTCCAATCATATCAAATGTTAGCTGTTATTGCAGACAGACAAGGAGATAAAGAAAAAGCCATTGAATATTCATTGAAGATTTTGGAGATAAATCCTAATAATACACAAATCTTAATCAATTTAGCAATTGAAAGTGAAGAAGCAGGTGATTTTAATAAAGCTCTTGAATTTTATAACAAATTTGCTGAACTTGAACCTCAGAATAGTGAGGTTTATATGAACATGGCAATTGTTTATTACAAATTAGACAATTACGAAAAAGCAATGGAATATAACGAAAAAGCATTTGAACTCGACCCTCAAAATATTGATGCAATTGCTAATGCTGCAAGTTTTGCACAAAGATTACAAAATGATCAAAAAGCTATTTCCCTTTTAAAAAAGTTGATTGAAGTTGAAAGAACACCACAAAATATTGAAATCCTTTGCTATACATACGCAAGAACAGAACAATGGACAGAATTAATAAAATACGCACAAATGTGGCATGAACTGGACTCTAAGGCAATTGGTGCCGTTGATTTGATAATTTTAGGTGCTCATCAGTCAGGAAATACTGAACTAAGATCTAAATATCAAGCAATCAGAAGTAAGTTAAAATAATATTTTTAAAGATTGTCGGAGTTTTATCTCCGACTAATTTTTAAATTTATGATTAAATTTCTTGACATAAAATCATAACTTAATAAGTTGACTATGATGCGAAAGTGGCGGAACTGGCAGACGCGCTGGACTTAGGATCCAGTGGGGCAACCCGTAGGGGTTCAACTCCCCTCTTTCGTACCATTTTTTTTTATAAATAACATATAGTGAAAAAGAGGATTAAATGAAAACAGAAGTATCAATTATTGATCAAATTACAAGAGAGCTTGTAGTAACAATTGACGCAGAGACTTATAAAAAAGATTATCAAGTTGCTTTAAAGAAATTTTCTCAAAAAGTCCAAATTGATGGATTTAGAAAAGGTAAAGCACCTGCTTCTTTAATCGAAAGACTCTATGGAGCAAATGTTAAAGAATTTTATATTGAAGAGTTTGGAAATAAGTATTATAAAACTGCTCTTGATGAAACTAAAAGCGAACCTATTGATGCAGGAGCATTAAATGATATTATCTTTGAAGAAACCGGTGAAGTAGTGATGAAATTCCAATTTGAATGTATGCCTGTTGACTTTGAATATGATATCAAAGATCTCGAAATACAATATGAAGCTGTTGAGTTTCAAGATGAAATGCTTGACTCAGCCATCAATGAAATATTAAAAGAAAACGCAGAGCTGGTCCCTCTTGATGAAAATGATGAGATTCAACTAGACAACACTATCAGCATACTTGAAATAGAGACTAATCAAGAAATTAATGATATTATTGTTAATGATAATGATAAATTTCTAATTCAAAAGAATATTCAAACTGATACATTAATAGGTTTAAAAATAAATAGTGATTTTGAAACAGGCGAAATTAAATATAAAATAGTTGATGCTTTCAAAAAGATTATCCCTGAGCTAACAGAAGAAATTGCAAAAACTTTAGGTTATGATAATATTGATGAAATGAAGGCAAGTATTAAAGAGGAATTGATTAAAGATATTGATAACAAAAACAAGAATAACTTTAGCTTTGCCTTAATCAATTCGTACGGTCAGAAAAATAAAGATAATATCAAGCTCCCTCAATCATTTATGATTAGAGCAGGACAACACGCCGTAAGACAACAAATTGGAAATATGAACGGCAATAAAGATATTCCCGAACTAGGAGATGATTTCTATTTAAAAATCGCTGAATATCAGTTGCCTAATCTCTTATGGGATGTAAGCTATGAGAAAATTGCTAAAGATAACAACATTGAAGTTTCTGAAACAGAATTAGACGAAAAAATTAATAGCCTTGCTGAACAATTTAAACTTAGCTCTGAAGAGTTTAAAACTAAATACTCAAATAATTTAAGTTATTTAAAAGATGATATGTTAGTTGAAAGAGTTATAGAATTTATCAAACCTATGTGTACAATAGTTAAGCCAAAAATTCAAGAAACAGATCAAGAATCAGAAGTTATACAAAGTGAAGATGCAGAATTTGAAGTAATTTCTGATAATAATGAAGAATAACTTAAATAAATAAAGGATACTTTTATGGCATACATACCAATGGTTGTTGAACAAGTAGGGAGAGGCGAAAGAGCTTATGACTTATATTCTCGCTTGTTAAATGACAGAATAATATTTTTAGGAACAGCAATTGATGACAATGTTGCTAATATTATAGTTGCTCAATTACTACACTTAGAAGCTGAATCAGCTGAAAAAGATATCTTTATGTATATCAACAGTCCGGGAGGCTCAATAACTGCAGGTCTGGCAATATACGATACCATGCAATATATAAAATGTAAAGTCAGTACAATTTGTATTGGTCAGGCAGCAAGTATGGCAGCATGGTTATTAGCTTCAGGAGAAGACGGAAAAAGATTTGCTTTACCTAACAGCAGAATCATGATTCATCAACCTCTTGGCGGAGCACAAGGTCAAGCTACCGATATCGAAATACAAGCAAAAGAAATTTTATATCTTAAAGAAAAAATGAATAACCTGTTACATAAACACACTAAACAAGATATAAAAAGAATTTTAAAAGATACAGACAGAAATTTTTTCATGAGTGCAGATCAAGCTAAAGAATATGGCATTATTGACGATGTTATAGATAAAAGGATTTAAGGCGGCTCTTATGAATAAATATAATACACTACACTGTTCGTTTTGCGGACGACCTGAATCAGAAACCAGGCACATGATCAAAGGTATTGCAGGTAATATCTGTGATGACTGTATATCAATGTGTTATAATATCATAGAAACAGGCAAAAAAGAGAAATCTTTTGAAAACTTTTCTCTTCCTACTCCCAGAGAAATTAAAGAATATCTCGACCAATATGTTGTTGATCAAGATAATGCAAAACTTATAATCTCTGTCGCAGTCTATAATCACTATAAAAGAATCTTTAAACAAGATACAAAAGACGGTATTGACTTAGAAAAAAGCAATATACTAATGCTCGGACCTACAGGCTCAGGCAAGACTTTGATTGCTCAAACTTTGGCAAAAATGTTGCAGGTTCCTTTTGCAATCGCTGACGCAACTACCTTAACAGAAGCAGGTTATGTAGGCGAAGATGTTGAAAATATTTTAGTAAGATTACTGCAAAACGCTAATTATGATGTCTCTAAAGCTGAAAAAGGTATCGTATATGTCGATGAAATAGACAAAATAGCACGCAAATCAGAAAACTCATCAATAACTCGTGATGTCTCAGGAGAAGGTGTTCAGCAAGCTCTTTTAAAAATCCTGGAAGGTACAAAAGTTAATGTACCGCCAAAAGGTGGCAGGAAACATCCTCACCAAGACTTTATTGAAGTCGATACTACAAACATTCTGTTTATTGTTGGCGGAGCTTTCTGTGGCTTAGAAAAGATTATTGAAAGAAGACTTAACCAAAAGGTAATCGGCTTTGAAACAGATATAAACAACAATAAACAAACAAATGAATTTCTTAATGTTATCCCGGCAGATTTAGTCAAATTTGGTTTAATTCCTGAGCTTGTTGGTCGCTTACCAATAGTCTCCGCATTAACTGAGCTTTCAGAAACAGCCTTAATAGATATACTTACAAAACCGAAAAATTCTCTCTTTAAACAATATCAAAAACTACTTAAAATGGATGATGTTGATTTAGAATTTACTCCGGACGCCTTAAAAGAAATTGCTCATATCGCTATTTCTCAAAAAACAGGTGCAAGAGGTTTAAGGGCAATTCTTGAAAAGAAAATGGCTAGTATCATGTACGAAATCCCTGAAATTGATAACCTTAAACAATGCCTAATTACCGGAGACTATATCAAGGGTGAAAAAAAAGACCCTACTTATATCTTCGAATCAAAAAAGAAAAAAAGCACTGCATAAATAAATATTATTCAAGAGCATAGCACTTAAGCTATGCTCTTTTGTTATAAAAGGAGAGTTGCCGGAGTGGTTGAACGGGGCAGTCTCGAAAACTGTTGTTTCTGCAAAGGAACCCTGGGTTCAAATCCCAGACTCTCCGCCATTGAATTATTTAAAAACTGCTATTTAAACTTCTTTTGTTTAATCAAGGTTATCGACCGGGACGATTTGTCATGACTATATTTTTAAAAGTTTAATTTTCATAAAAGACTATGCTCAGCAAAAGAATAAGACTCTTTGTCAGCAATCAGAATATGATCTAATACCTTAATATCAAAATATTCTAGAGCTATTTTTATCTTTTTAGTTATATTTATATCCTGAGAAGATGGAGAGAGGTAACCGGACGGATGGTTATGTGATATGATTACAGAAGCTGCATTATACTTCAAACAATGTTTTACTAATTCTCTTATATATACTCTGGACTCATTATAGGTTCCTTGAAACTCAGACTTAATATCAAGTATCTTGTTACGATTATTCAAATACATAACGCAAAACTCTTCATTTGGTAATCCCTTAAAATAAGCTTTTAAAAAACCTATGGCATCATCACTCGAACTGATACTTTTCTGTTTTACTAAATCAATTTTCATTTGATAAATAAAAATTTCTCTAGTAAGCTTTATCAGTGAGGCTGCCGAAGGAGCAAGCCCGGCACTACGCAAATCTTCTTCACTTGCACTTAATACCCTGTGTAAATCATTCTTAAAATAGGCTAAGACTTGTTTTGCAAGTGCTTTAGTATCTCGTTGAACATAAATATTAAAGAGCAATAACTCTAAGACTTCATGAGGCTCAAAACCGTCTAAGCCTACTTCAAAAAATCTGTTTCTCAGGCGTTCTCTATGCCCTTTTAAACTTTCATTCTCAGGTTTCATTTTTATTATCCTTTATGATATTGTCTAAATAAATCTATGGCTGCTTTTGCTAATGATGAATCAGGTAACATCTTCTTATAATAGACCAGAGGAGCTAAAAGGTTAAAATTATCACTTAAAGAAATTAAATCTGGTTTGTCATTTATCATATCCCATAATTTAATCTCCCTGATAATATCATTATTTATACTCTCATTCGGGTATGAAGAAAACTTTTCGTCTAAATTGAAGAAATATTTTTTTATAAAAGCTCTCCATAATGCACTGTAATAATTATCAAAATGACAGTCTTGTATCCTTAAATTTTGTCCTATAGAATCATAATATGCATTTCCATAAATAAAATCTGTCTGTTTATCACCATTTAAGAAATTGGTAAAAGAAAAATTATGACATTCATGATTATAAGGGCATTTATCATCATCTTTACACGGGTAACATTTGAAAATATTTGGGTTTGGCATAATAAAACTTGCTAATGAACTGTAACCTAATGTTTCGTAAGGATATGCTGGTCCACAAAAAAATGCGGTAAACGGAGTAGAACAATAAGCTGAAATATGCATAGTCCCGGTATCAGGCGTATAGAGTCGTTCACATTTTGATATTAGATAAAAAAGTTCTGTTATATTCGTTTTGTTCACCATGTTGATAACTAAAGATTTATCATTTAATTGAGTTAATATCTTTTGTGCTATTGGTATTTCTGATTCAATCCCTAAAAGATAGACTTGATAATTAAGCTGCTGATAATAATTAATTATCTCCATATAATGCCGAATTTCAAACTGCCTTTTATGATTCCTTGCACCGCATTGAATTGCAATTGCCTTAATCTTCTTGTTTGTTGAGAGGTTCTCTTTATGCACCGGAACATTTAAAAAATATCTAAAGATATCAACAAGATTTACTGTATTAAGTGTCCTGTTTTTTAAAAAAGAAGTGATAAATAAAGCCCACTCAGAATTTCTTTTTTCTTCAACAGAAAAACCAGCTTTCTTCTTAGCGATAAGTTTATTAAAGATTTCTTTGGCAATAGGAGAGTTATTTAGATTAACTATATAATCAAAATTATAACTATTCAACTCTGAAATGAGTCTATTAAGATATTCCACACTATAATTGACAGAATTGTCTTTGGTTTCTAAAGTAAGTTTTGAAAAATCTAATGCAATAAAGTTAAAATCAGACATTATCTCTGATATTTCAGTAAATGAAGCATTAACTAATACATGTATTTGATGTTCCGGATAGCTTATCTGCAAATCTTTCAATAAGGGATAGCTTTGTAAAATATCGCCTAGCCTTGTTATTTGAATAACTAAAATGCCTTTCAAGTAATCTTATCCTCCAATATCGTATCAATTAAGTCAATTTTTAAAGCATTGATAAATTTTGTAAAGGAAAATTTTCAAAAAAAAAGCTGGACAAAAAAACATAATTATTTAAGTTAAAGTTAAATAATTAAAAGTAGGGTGTATGGAAAGTTTTGGTTTAAACTTAATTAATCTTGAAAACATAACAATTCAAAAACTGATTATCTCAGCAGGTGTAATAGTTTTTTTATTGGTATTCAATTCTGTAATAAAATTTATTATTGAGAAAAAGGTAAAAGACTACCGTTCCAGGTATAATTTATTTAAAACAAGTACATATACAATAGTTTTTGTTGGTATTTTTTTTGTTGGCAGGATATGGTTTTTAGGTTTCCAAACAATTGCAACTTTTTTGGGTTTATTGTCTGCCGGTATAGCCATTGCTCTGAAAGATATAATTTTAAATCTTGCCGGTTGGTTATTTATTGTCTGGCGTAAACCATTTATTGTTGGTCAAAGGATTCAAATTGGTGAAGATTCCGGAGATGTCATAGACATTAGACCATTTCAATTTACCATACTTGAGATAGGCAAATGGGTAAGTGCAGAACAAAGTACGGGAAGAATGATTCATATTCCAAATGGAAACATTTTCACTTTGCCGGTAAAAAACTATGAAAGTGGCTTCGCATATATTTGGAATGAGTTAAATATTACACTTACATTTGAAAGCAATTGGCAAAAAGCAAAAGAAATACTTCAGGAAATTCTTAATTCAACATCTCCAAAAATTACAAATCAAGTCGAAAAACAAATAATTGATGCTTCGAAGAAATATATGATTTTTTATAAAAATCTTACTCCTATTGTTTATTTACAAATCAAAGAAAATGGCATCTTTTTTAGTCTTAGATATATTTGTTTACCTAGAAACAGAAGAACTTCTGAAAATATAATATATGAAAGTATTCTATCTGCTTTTGCTACACATAATGATATCGATTTTGCTTATCCAACTACAAGATTTTTCGATAATACCAAAGAAGCAAAAGATAAATAGAACAAAGAATGAATTTTTTACTTGCCATAATGGCGTTTAAAAAATATTATGCCTTTCTATGATTTTGGAGGCTGAAATGATAAAATATATTAAAATAATTAGTATTTTATTAATTATTTTTATTTTGCTGTCTTGTACAAATGAGCAAAAGAAAATCAAAGATTTACAAGTTTTAATAATGAGAAATGCAAATCAGATTAGTAAAGATTTTCGTTTGTATATAAATGTTGTTGAACAAATTGCCGATTACACAAATAAGCTTTTTGATTCACAGGATGAAATCTTACCTGAAATTGATATATCTAGATATAAAATTCATTCATCAAATGTCATGTATTCTGAAGAAGATGACAATAGATCAGTTGTCTTCGTATCCGGTTATAACAAAATTAACGACTTGATAAAAAAACATGTTTATATAACTGAACCTTTAGACAGTATTTTTATAGATTTTAAAAATAAATTTCCTGAAATATATCAGTTTTATTATATCGACAGTAATTCTTTCAAACGAGTATATCCTCCAATTGATGTCTTGATACATTATCAACCAAATATAAATTTCTTAAATCTTAATACTTATTACACAGCTAATAAAAAATTCAATCCTGACAGAAAGCCTTTGTGGATTAAAGAGCCATATATCAATCAATTCAATAAAAATCTGGTTATCTCGGTTTTGGCACCGGTATATCAAAAAGACAACCTGAAAGGAGTGACAGGTTTTGATATTAACGCAAACAGTATTAGTCAAAAATGGATTAAGCAAAGTAAAGATTTTAAGTCTTTTATAATGACTTCTACAGGTAATATTGTGACGACAGATGTAAATTTATCAAAACTATTAAACATTCCTAACATAAGCAGTCCACAATTTACAACATTATCACTTAATAATAACAATGCAATAAATGAGATTAACCTTACTAAAAGCAAATATATTGAAGTTCGTAATTTGGCATTAAAGATAATTTCAGATGAACAATACTTTATTACAAGTCTTAATGATGAAACTTATTATGTCCTTTGTGAAAAAATAAATCTAATGGATTGGATTCTTGTTTATCTGGTAAAAAAGTAAAATGTTAAAAAAAGTTATTATTCTTTCTTTTCTTCTATTGATTTTAGTTTTTGTTTTATTCTTTACAACCGGAGAGATTGAATCTATTTACAATATTCCTGAAAATGGCACTATCCAACATGCTAAAAATCTTGGCAATTTAATAGAAAGAGACTTTATAAATTTTAGAGACCAATTTGAAATATTGATTAACTCAGAGAATATATATGATTACCTGATTAAACCCGATCAAAATATAGAAACAGGTTATAAGTTAAAATTGTTTTACGAAAAACATCACGACCTGATTCAAACGATCTTTATCTATAATAAAGAAAAAACTCTAAAACTATTTTATACCGAAGACAATCATTACTTGGTTAATGAAGCATTTTTAGAAAACCAAATAACTCTTAACAGTATCTATACTAAACATAATAACTTGATTCAAATAATAGAACCTTTCAAGGATAATAATGGCATTGTAGCAGGAAATTTTGAAGTTCTCATTGATATAGAGACATTCGTAGTAAACCGAGTAAAATCATATAATCCCGGCAATTTATTTTGGTCTTTATTATTATCCAATAATCAAATAAAAGAATTTTATTCTGACAATAAAACATTTACTGATATAAAAAAATTAAGCATAAGTAATTTCGGAAGTTTGCAAAATTTGTTAAGTTCCAGGTTAATTAGTTTAACAAAAGCCGAAATCTTATATGACAACGATAAATACATCGTTACCGGATCTTTATACCCTTTGCAAGCACTCAAATTGCCATATTCTTTATTTATAGTTTTCCCAAGATATTATATTACAAGACATGTTTTAAGAGTTTTAGTGCCATTAATCAGTATCTTTTTAGTGATTATAATTGCTTTATTTTTTAAACTTCATAAGAAGGGTAAAGATATAGAATCTTTAAGAATTTCTCAATCAGAAAATTTCATTCTTTATAAAAATCTATATGATAACTGTCCTTATGGTATTATTGAATACAATATTAAAGATCTTGTTAATGATTTCAATGAATATATAAAAGTTCTTTTAAATATTTCCTGTATTCAAGAGTTTTATACAGAAAAAGAGACTAAACTTATAAATACTCATTTCTCGCCTATTTTTCAAAATATCACAACAGACTTATACAAACCTGCCATAATTACAGTATTAATAAACGGGAAAGAAGTCTATCTTGAGCGAGTTGTGATTGAACATTTTTATAACAAAAACAGCTATCTGATTTTCATTAGAGACATTTCTAATTGCGTTAATAACCAAAACCTTATAAATAAAATGAAAAAATCAAAATTTGAGTTTTTAGCAAATATCTCTCACGAGCTTAAAACTCCAATTACCTCAATTGTAAATTTTACTAACATCTTAGCAGATGAAAAATTGATGCCTGACAAACAGCCGTTCTTAGAACAAATTATTATTTCTGCAAAAAAACTTATTGAAGTGGTCAATAATATTTTAAACTTATCAAAGCTTGAACTTGATTCTGTAATTGTCGACAATATGCCTATAGATGTAATGCCTTTATTAAAACCCTTAATTGATGAATATACTTTGCTTTGTAAGCAGAAAAACTTATATTTTAATTTTAAATGCGAAGAAGAATTACCAATATTTCTAAATGATCCGGTCAAGATTTACCAAGTTATTCAAAATTTATTATCTAATGCCTTAAAATTTACCTTACTGGGAGGCATAACTTTTAGAGTTTATAAATCAAGGAATATAGATTCAGAGGACATAATTCGTTTTGAAGTGTCTGATACCGGTATCGGTATTGAAAAAAGTAAACATAAAGATCTGTTTAAACCTTTTTTCCAAGCAGATACCGGAATTACTCGCTCTTATGGCGGCGCAGGTTTAGGACTAAGTATTAGCTTCAAATTGGCACAGCTGATAAATGCTAATATATATCTTTTTAAATCAGATGAAACAGGTTCTTGTTTCATTTTTGATTTACTCTTAAAACAAACATAAATTAAAAATAATCAAATAAACAGGAGAAATAATGGAAGATAATAAAGTAATCTTTTCGATGGACAGGGTCGGCAAAATCTACCCCGGCAATAAACAGGTTTTACGAGATATATCACTTGGATACTTCTATGGAGCAAAGATTGGTGTCTTAGGTCTTAACGGTAGCGGTAAAAGTACTCTGCTCAGAATTATGGCAGGTATTGAAAAAGATTTCGTCGGCAGAATTGCAATGAGTAAAGGCTATACTATTGGCTACCTTGAACAAGACCCTCAACTGAATAACGATAAAACAGTAAAAGATATAGTCGAAGAAGGTGCTCAAGAAATAGTTGATTTGCTAAAAAAGTATGAAGAAATAAATCAAAAATTCGCAGAACCGATGGATGATGATGCTATGGATAAACTGCTCGAAGAACAAGGAAAAATTCAAGATAAACTTGATGCAACTAATGCTTGGGATTTAGAAAGCAGACTTGATATGGCAATGAATGCTTTAAGATGCCCTGCACCGGATATGCCTATTAAACTTATTTCCGGTGGTGAAAAAAGAAGAGTAGCTTTATGTCGTTTATTACTTCAAGAACCAGACATTCTTTTACTTGACGAACCAACAAACCATCTTGATGCTGAGACTATACTTTGGCTTGAAAATCATCTTAAAAATTATAAAGGCACTGTAATTGCCATAACTCATGACAGGTATTTCCTTGATCATGTCGCAGGTTGGATTTTAGAACTCGACAGAGGATTTGGTATTCCTTGGAAAGGTAACTACAGTTCATGGCTTGAACAAAAACAACAAAGACTGGCTATTGAAGAAAAGAAAGAAGGAAAAAGACAACAACAACTGGCCAGAGAATTAGAATGGATTAAATCTACAGCAAAAGCTAAACATGAAAAAAATAAAGCCCGTATAAAAAATTATGAAACCCTCCTTAATCAAGAAAATGAAAAAAGAACTGAAACTAACGAACTGCATATCCCGGCAGGTCCAAAACTCGGAAATACAGTTATAAAAGCTAATGAACTGTCCAAAGCTTATGATGATAAAATGCTCTTTGAAAACTTAAACTTTGAATTACCGGCGGGTGGAATAGTCGGAATTATTGGAGCTAATGGCGCAGGTAAAACGACCTTATTTAGACTGATAACTCAACAAGAAAATCCTGACAAAGGATCAATTGTTATTGGTGAAACTGTAAAACTTTCTTATATCGACCAAACAAGAGACATGGATTTGAATGCTTCCATACTGGATATTGTCGGACAAAATCGAGAGATTATTAACATTAATGGCAGAGAAATACCTGTAAGACAATATATTTCATGGTTTAACTTTGCAAGTGCAGATCATAATAAAAAGATTTCCGAATTATCCGGTGGTGAAAAAAACAGAGTTTATTTAGCTTTAACCCTTCAAACCGGTGGAAATGTTTTATTATTGGATGAACCAACTAATGATCTTGATATAAATACCATTAGAGCTTTAGAAGAGGCTTTACAAAATTTTCCGGGTTGTGCCGTAGTTATCAGCCATGACAGATACTTCCTTGATAGAATTTGTACACATATCCTTGCTTTTGAAGGT
>CAZJNG010000022.1:0-12635 GCA_964547265.1 uncultured Candidatus Cloacimonadota bacterium
AAGGAGAAATAATGAGTAAATTTCTAATTTTTGGAGCAAATGGTATGCTTGCTAACGCAATAAGAAATATGGATTTTTTCTCTGATAACACTTCTTTGAATTCAGTCGATGGCGATATTACAAATATTAATCTTATTGAATCCTTAATAATAAAATATAAACCTGATTATCTTATAAATTGTGCAGCTTATACTGATGTAACTAAAGCTGAGAATGATAAAGATAGAGCTTTCGAAGTTAATGCAGAAGGCAGTAAAAATCTTGCTGTATTATCAGTGAAGTATAATTGTCAACTTGTTCATTTCAGTACAGATTATGTGTTTAAAGGTGATGAAAATATTGATTATAGCGAAGATATGCCTTATAATCCTGTCAATGTCTATGGGGAATCAAAAGCTAGGGGAGAGGAATATATATTAGAAAATGCCCCTAAATCTTTGATAATCAGAGTTTCTTGGTTATATGGGGCAAATGGAAAGAATTTCGTTTCAACCATCTCTAAAATAATGAAAGATAGAAAAGAATTGAGTATTGTATCTGATCAGTATGGTAAAACTACATATACTGTTGATGCTGCAGAAGGTACAAGAAAATTAATTGAAAGCAATGCACACGGTATTTTCCATTTTGCAAATGATGGAGTAAGTTCCAGATATGAATTTACTAAAAAAATATATGAGTATTTGTCAGTAAAAAGTGATTTTAATTGTAATATCACGCCTATCAAAGCAACAGAATACCCTGATACAACTCCACGACCGACATGGTCAGTTTTAGGAACAGAGAAGTTCGCTAAAATAACCAATTCCAAGATAAGACACTGGAATGATGCTTTGAAGGTTTATATTGATTGCAATATATCTGTTAATTAATTAGATAGCATCTTCTTTATCCATCTAAAAAGTCAGGCAATATCATTTAATGCATCTTTTACAATTTTAGATAGTTTATAAAGTGAAAAGGGTTTTTGAATAAAATACTTTAATCCGAGTTCAAATAATTTTTCAACTCTATTGTCTTGTTTAAAGCCTGAACAAAGGATTATTTTTGCATTTGGATTGATCTTTTTAATTTCAATGAATGTATCTTTCCCGGATTTTTTAGGCATAAGCATATCAAGTATAACCAAATCTATGTATTCATGTTCATTTTTGTAGTAAAGTATTGCCTCTTCTCCATCACTACATATTATAACATTATAATTACATTCTTCGAGGATTTCTTTTCCTATTTGCTGGATAATCATTTCATCGTCAACAAGAAGAATAGTTTCTTTGTTACCTTTAAAAATTTCGTGTTCTTGAATATTTATTTGCTCTGTGATTTCATCAGATTTTAAAACAGGCAGATAAACAATAATATTTGTTCCTTCACCAATCTCAGTATATAACTCAATAAAGCCATTATGTTGTTTGATTATATTATAAACCATCGCCAATCCTAGCCCTGTTCCTAGTCCCTTATCTTTAGTTGTAAAGAAAGGGTCAAATATTTTAGAAATATTCTTTTTTTCAATACCTACGCCTGTGTCACTAACACTTAGTTTCCAATAAAAATTATCAATGGCTTCATTATGAGTCTTTTGAATGTATTTATCAGTTTCAATTATTTCTATTGTTAGTCTAAGGGTTCCTCCTTGATTATTAGGTTTCATAATAGTCATTGCATGAGAAGCATTAATGCAAAGATTCAATAAAACCTGTTCTATTTGAGTCATATCAGCTAGTGTATATGCTTGATCAGGATTATAGGAAACCTCAAGGTTAATACATTTATCAAAGGTATTCTTACAAATTTTGTAAACATGTTTTAAACAGGTATTTAGATCAACTTTGGTAAAGTTAAGTTCTTGTTTTCTAGACAAAGCCAAGAATTGCTGTACCATATCTTCGGCACGGTTAGAAGCTTGTTCTATAGTGTCGATATATCTGTTTAGGAGTTCATAATCAATATTTTTATCCTTAAATAGTTTGAATTTCAACATTGATACCGTTCCAATTATCCCGCATAAGATATTATTGAAATCATGAGCTAAACCTCCGGCTAGAGTACCAACAGTTTCCATCTTTTGAGCTTGTCTTAGTTGAGAGTCTCTTTTTTCTGCTTCTGTGACATCTTCTAATCTTAAGACAACTCCATTAAGACTTTGAATTTTTAAGGGGTATAAATAAAGTTCATAATAGCTTTCTTCTTTATCCTTAAAAGCTTCTCTTGGAATATGCATAGGTTTTGAATTAATTAGTACATCCATGCAGTTATGTTTGTATTTATCAAAAAATTCGATTTCTTCCCATAATACCTTTTTTTCTATCTCTTTAAGTTTAACATTAAAGTATATCTCGACATTAGAATTACATTTAATAATTTTAAAATTGTGATCAAGAATAATTAAAAGTATGGGCATAACTTCTAAAATATTCTGAGTTAAGGCTATATTGTCCTTTAGATTTTTTAACATGATATTAAAGCTTTTTGAGAGCAAGCCAATTTCATCGTTAGATTTAACAGGGACTTCTTGCTCAAGATTTCCGGCTGAAATTTTAGATACACTATTCATCAGGCTTACAATAGGTTTTAAGATAATCAGTTGAATTAAAATATAAAGTAAGAACAAAACAATAATTACAATTAAGAGACTGGACAAAAACATGTTAAGTTTATATTTGTTTGCTGCTCGCAAAGAATTTGTTAAGTCAAGACCGATTTGTACGAAACCTATTTGAGTTTCATTGTAAAAAATTGGTTCTTGAATTGACAGATAATCATTTGTTATAGTGGTTCTACTTGAAGGAGTTACAACAATATTTGTACCATCAATAACTTTAGCATACAATATATCTGAGTTGTTTTGTATATGTTTAACATTGCTTTCAAGTGTATAATAATCTTGTCGATGTAATGCGTTTGAACTTAACTGAGCAAACATTTTTGCAATTTCAATAGCTTTGTCCTCATCTTTTGAAAGAATGGTAGAATAATATGTTTCAATAAAAAATATATTAATCAACACAAGGGATATTATTAAGATTACACTTATCAGTGATAATATCTTTAAGCTTAGTTTAAGTTTGTATAAAAATCTTATCAAGTTATCTCCTTAAATTAAGGAAAATAAGTTTTTACCTGTATTTTCCCTTCAATTATATCTTGTTTAAGCATATCAATATGATTCAAACTTTTCTGACTTATAATATTCTTTGTGAAGTTCATAGGTGAAAGAGAAACACCATTTTCTTTAAGACCTAGCTTATATGCTTTATTTTCAAATGTTTCATTTAATATGTGTTCAATTATCATATTGATCGATAAGTCTAATCTCTTCATCATACTGGTTAATACAAAACCTTCAGCTAAATAGTCCTGATCTGAATCTACACCTATAGCAAATTTTTTATTGTTTCTTGCAGAATTAAAAACACCGATGCCTGAGCCTGAAGCAACTTGATATATAATATCAACATTGTGGTTAGCATATAAATCATCTGCAATAACTTGTGCTTTTTGAGGATTAGCAAAAGGAGAAACTACATCATCTATAGAACCAATATATTTTTTAAAAATTTTAATGTTTGGGTTTATATGTTTCGCCCCAGCTTCGAAACCGTTATAAAAATCATTGATTATCTCGATATCAGTAGCTCCAATCATTGCGATGGTATTTGTTGATGTTTCAAGAGCTGATAATGCGCCAACGAGAAATGAACCCTCATTTTGTCTATAGCTGATGGTAGCAATATTTGGCAAATATTCTTTAGCAAAATCGTCAAGGATTATAAAAATTATATCAGGATATTTTCTTGCATAAATATCTACAGGGTCAATCATGTGAAATCCACCTCCGGCTATTATAACAGATGCACCACGATTTATAATCCTGTCCAAGACTTCTAAATCTGTGCCCCAAGTTGAAGGGCTTTCATATATAAACTCTATTCCAAAATTTCTTTTTGCCAAGAGCATTCCGTTAAACTGCATATCATTAAACGCTTTATCTCCCAATCCTCCATATCCGGTAACTAAACCGAAGAGTATTTCTGAGTTATTATTTTCATCAGATTGGCTAGTATACTTTACCTTTTGTGAACGATAATGGTAAGCTATGATTGATAATGCCATAGCAATAATTAAAGTTATAACAATCACTTTAGATTTCATCATATCCTCCTTAACCAATAATAGAGAATTAACACTTATTCGTCAATAAAAAATTAATTTATTTGAATATTCAGTTTTACATTATTGTCAATAATAGCTTGTATCTTATCATTTTGGTGAAGCTTACCAACACCGGAAGGAGTTCCGGTAAAAATGATGTCTCCTTTCTGCAATAAAAAGAAATTTGATAAATATGAGATGATTTCAATTGGTTTAAACATCATTTGTGATGTATTAACTTTTTGTTTAGTTTCTCCATTGACTATTAGTTTCATATCTAAATTATTAAGTAAATTATAATCATCAATCTTTTTAAACTTTGAAATAGGAGCTGAATGATTAAATCCTTTTGAAATTGTCCATGGTAAACCTTTTTCTTTGGCCTTTTTCTGTAAATCTCTGAGAGTTAAATCAATACCTACACCATAAGCACCAATACATGAGGCAGCTTCTTCATCATTTAAAAACGAACCGCCATTTTTTAAATAAATGACCATTTCGAGTTCATAATCCATTTGTTGGCTTAGATGCGGTATGTTAACTTTTTGTCCTTCATAACAGATTGCAGTAAGAGGTTTGATAAATACTACAGGTTGTTCACTTTTTTGATGAGACATTTCTTTTATATGTTCCGAGTAGTTTAGACCTAAGCAGAAGATTGTTTTAATCTCATCATTGGTATTATCGGTAAAATGTATTTTCATAATACTCCTTATAAATTGAGATTAATTTGAAAAAAGAAATCAGATAATCTTTTTTATATAGTCAAACATTTCAGAATAACAGGTAAAATAACTATCAGCATTTGAAAGGATTTCATCTTTTTCAAATGCTGAATAATTATCTTCAATTGCAAAGACTTTCATTTTTGCATTTTTAGCGGCTAAAACACCTTGTAAGCTGTCTTCAATAACAAGGCAATTCTCGGGTTTAATATTAATGTTTTTTGCTGCTTGCAGATATATATCAGGGGCAGGTTTACCTTTTATCTTTCCACAACCAGTTGATATGGTTTCAAAATAATCTAATATATTATTTGATTGTAAGACTGCTCTGGTAAGAGAGAGTTCGTTACTTGTCCCTATTGCCAATTTAAGTTCTTTTGATTTAAAATATTTAATTAAGTCAAGGCTTCCGGTTTTAATTTTCAAAGTATATGAATAGGCAAGGTTTACTTCATCAATCCATTCTTTAATTATTTCTTCTATGCTTTCTTTAAGCGAAAAACGGTTTTTAAAATAGACGGCTAAATCATTTATTCCGTTGCTTTTTAAGTTATCAAAAAGATCATCAGGGAAATCGATATTTCTTTTACTTAGAAAGTTTTTGTCAACATCTTCCCATAATGCCATAGAGTCAATTAGAGTTCCATCTAAATCAAAGATTACGGCATTTATATTAAAATTCATTTGTAAATCCTTTTTTTATTTATTGATTAGGTAATTTCTTAACTTACCGCTTATCATGTCCATAACCCATACTGTTACTGCAATAAGTATCATAATGGTACTTACACTTCTCCATCTGAGCAATTGTTGTTGTTGTTGTAATGCTTGCCCTATTCCTCCACCTCCGACAAAGCCGACAATAGTAGCCATACGGATATTAATATCCCATCTGTAGATCGTGAAAGCTAAGAATGGAGAAATAATTTGAGGAATTACGGCAAAAGTCCATACTTGTAAAAAGTTTGCACCTGTTGCTTGAATTGCTTCAATTGGACCATTATCAATATTTTCTATTTGTTCAGAGTAAAGTTTTATTAAACTTGCTATTGAATGAACCATTAACGCCAACATACCTGCGAAAGGACCAATTCCAACCCAGACACTAAAAATGATAGCCCAGACGATTGCTTCTATTGAACGAAACGCAGTTGCTAATGTTCTGACTAGTGTATATATCAGATTTCCGATAATATTGTCAGGCCTTAGGTTTCTAGCTGCAAAAAAACTAAGAAAAAATGCAAATGGTATAGCTAAAGTTGTAGCCATTAATGCTAAAAAGATAGTTTCAATAAGTTTTAGGAGCATAGGGTAGAAAAGTTCAAAGTTAGGATTAAAAAGATCCTTTAAGATATTAACTGTATTTGGAAACCTAACAAAGAATTTTATTGGACTAATTTCAACAATAATAAAACCTGTGATGAAAGTGAGTAGAATACAAGTTATAGTTGCATAAAATGAATATGTTTTATAGACTTTTTTAGTTTCAGTAAGCTTTGACTTTAAGTATAAAAATGAACCTATCGTGTCTTTGTTTATAAACAACTTAAATGAGGAGATGAAAGAGATTAAAAGAAAATATTTTAAGCTTTTATCAGCATTTAATTCCCAAAATGATTGCAAAATGAAATTTAATTGAAAATATAAATGAATAGATATATAAAAATTAAAAAGTAAGTCAATTAGCCAAGCCTTAAATTTATTCATCAGTGAATCTCCATTTCTTCAGCATCTTGACCGTAAATATCTTTGAATCTTTCAGGAGTAATATCTTTTGGTAAACCATCAAAAACAACTCTTCCATCTTTTAATGCTACAACCCTAGAGCCGTATTTTCTTGCTAGGCTTAAAAAATGTAAAGAACATATTACTGTGATGTTATCTTCTTTGTTTAGTTTTCCTAAGTATTTCATGACAGAATCTGCCGTTGCAGGGTCGAGACTGGCTACAGGTTCATCAGCCAAGAATAAATCAGGTTCTTGCATTAAGGCTCTGGCTATGGCTACTCTTTGTTTTTGACCTCCGCTTAATTTTCTAATCTTTTGATTTTCAAGAGTAAGTAAACCAACTCGTTCCAGGTTAGATTTAGCGTGTGTTATTAGTTTTTTATTAAACATCATTTTTAGTGATTGCCAATAATTTAGATAGCCTAATCTTCCTGTCATGACATTGAATTTAGCCGTTAAGTTTGTGATAAGGTTAAATTCTTGAAAAATCATGGCTATATGTCGTCTTAGAAATTTTAATTTTTTTTTGTCAGCAGAAGTTATTTCGTCATTTTTAAAGATAATTTTACCTTGAGTTGGTTCGATAAGTCTATTGATACATCTTAATAAAGTAGATTTTCCTGACCCTGATAAGCCAAGCAGTATTATAAATTCACCTTTGTAAATTTCCAGGTTAATATTATAAAGTGCTTGAAATCCATTAGGATACATCTTGTCTAGGTCTTTAATTATTAATAAGGGGTTTTCTTTCATCTTTATTTAAAAAGTTCTGATGGATTTAAGCCTAAAGATTCTAATGATTTCCTAACAACATCATAGTCTTTATCTGTAGCTTTTGTAAATCCGTTTATTGAATACAGGTCATCAAGTTTTTGTTTACCTTCCGGTTCTTCAGAAATGTCTAAAAGTGCCTGAACTATCATATTTTTCATTTCATCAGGAAATTTATTTCTAAAGGTTACTGTATCGTTAGGAATCCATTCTGTATAACCAATGATTTTAACTTTTTCAAATACATCAGGATATGTATCTTGAATGAATTTCCTGGCATCCTGAGGAATGCCGTTTATATCAGCCGGAGACCAAAATGTACATCCAACATCAGCCATTCCTTGATAAACCGACATAATAGCTTGAGGGTGACCTCCTGCCATTATTTCACGGGCAGGTTTTATGCCTTTTTGTTTTAACATTGAACTTGGATAGATATAACCTGAAGTAGATGCGGCATCAGTATATGCAATTATTTTTCCTTCGATGTCGTTAATAGTATTAATTCCGCTATTAGTTCCGGCAATAAATTGTCCTCTATATTTGTTTAAATCATTTCTGACTGTCATTAATTCGACTTGAGCATTATATTTTTCATTTGCTAAGATATAGGCAAAAGTAGCTAAGAAAGCAATATCTGCCTCTTCAGTACCCATAGCTTCGATTACAGCGGCATAACTTGTTGGTACTGCTACTTTAAATTTTAGGCCGGTTTTTTCTTCTAATCTTTTTGCAATATATTCAGCACTGGTTACAATTTTTGCGGCTTCCATTGAAGGCACAAAGTACATCTTTATGGGATTAGCTTTAGAACCGAGAGGTTTTTGCCCACAACCGATAAAAGTCATCATAATCAGGAATATGGTAAAAAGTCTTATTTTCATATAATTCCTACTTTCGTATTAAATTTTATTTGTATTAAAATCTTTACACTGTATGAGATTTTGTCCGGTCATTTCTTTGGGAACAGTAATATTCATCAAGCGAAGAATTGTGGGAGCTATATCTCCAAGTTTACCGTCTTTAAGATTTATATCTTTACTTGTATTATGGATAATGTAAAGAGGGACTTTATTCATACTGTGTGCAGTCATGGTATTACCATTTTCATCAATCATTTGTTCAGCATTACCGTGATCGGCAGTAACTAGAATATGATAATTTTTTGATTGAGCGATGGGAATTAATTTCTCAAGGCAATCATTTACAGTTTCAACAGCTTTTATAACTGCCTCAAATTTTCCTGTATGTCCAACCATATCGCAATTAGCAAAATTTAATATTATTAAATCGTAGTTTTTATTATTTAAAGCTTCAATTGCTTTTTCTGTAAGTTCATAAGCACTCATTTCCGGTTTTAGGTCGTAAGATGCAATTTTAGGAGAATTAACTAATACTCTATCTTCTCCGGTAAATGGTTTTTCTATGCCTCCATTAAAGAAGAATGTTACATGTGCGTATTTCTCAGTTTCAGCCAATCTGAGTTGAGTTAATTTATTATCTTGAATAACTTGTCCTAGTATATTATTGAGTTTTTCATTACGAAAAGCAACAGAAACACGATCGTTAAAGTTTATGTCATATTCTGTCATAGTAGTAAATTTTAAATTATTAAATCTCTTTACAGGAAATTCTTTAAAATCATCATAAATAAAGCATTTAGTTAATTCTCGTGGCCTGTCTGATCTGAAATTAAAGAAAATTATAGCATCATTATCTTCAACAAGAGCAACAGGTTTACTATTTTCTTTAATAATTGTAGGAACTATAAACTCGTCAGTAACATCATTTGTATAACTTTCAGAAATGCAGATTTCGGGATTAGTTGCATAATTACCTTTACCATTAACGAGTGCTTGGTAAGCTAACTGTATTCTTTCCCATCTGTTATCTCTGTCCATTGCATAGTATCTACCGCTAATAGTGGCTATTTTGCCTATATTAGAATTTGTTATTGACTGGAATTCTTTAATTTTTTGATCGTAATGATTGATGAAATTAATCCCTGAATGTGGTAATGTATCGCGACCATCCATAAATGCATGATAAAAAACATTATAGAATTTCTCTTTTACACAGAGTTCCAGCAAGGCATTTAGGTGATTTAAACTGCTATGAACACCTCCATCTGAAAGTAAACCATATAGATGGATTTTGCTTTTAAATTTCTTTGCATGTGTAATTGTTGATAGCAGTGCTTCGTTTGAAAAGAATTCACCTGTTTCTATTTTATAATCTATCAGTGTATTGAGTTGATATACTATTCTACCTGCACCTATATTAAGGTGTCCTACTTCTGAGTTACCCATTATACCTTCAGGTAAGCCTACATCTTTACCATTTGTTTTGAGTGTACATTTAGGATAGTTAGCCTCAAGTTTTTTTAGAAAAGGAATGTTTGCTTGTTTTATGGCATTACCTTCTGTATTGTTATTAATTCCATAACCATCGAGAATTAATAAAAGAACTTTTTCAGTCATTTAGTCTCCATTTAATCATTGTTATCAGGTTTTTTAAAACCATTGTGTAGAATATCTATCATTTCATTCTTGAATTTTTGAATATCAAATTCAATTTTATTAAGTACAAAATCTGTTATTGCAAATTCGACACTGCCAAAAATTACTATAGCGGCAATATGTGGGTTAACTTTCCTGATAGAGCCCTCTAAAATACAATCTTCAATAAGTGTTTCTAGGTAATTAACAAACATTGATACCGGTTTAAAATCAGGGAATTTAGTATAAAATAAAGAGTTTTGTCTCATTTCTTGGATGAAAAACTTAGTATAAGCTTTGTCTTTTTTGATTAATTCTAATTTCAATTCAAAAAATCTATGAAGTTTATTTAAAGAATTAACTTCTTTTGATAGTTCTTTATTGATGTATTTCAGTTTACTTTCGATTAGATTGGTAAAAACTTTTATAAATAAATCATCTTTATTTTTAAAATATAAATAGATTGTTCCATCTGCTACATTTGCTTGTTCTGCAATTTGGCTAATTTTTGAATTGTAATAACCATTCTTTGAAAATATTTTTACTGCTGCACAGTAGATTGACTTAAGTTTTTTTTGTTTGTTAAGTTCATTTTTACTTAGCATCTAACCTCCATTTCCTTAAAATGTTTAAAGTTGGTAATTTTCATTTGTTATTTTTCCTTTAACAACTCTTGATGTTGTTATACAGAAAGAATTTACATTTATTAATATTTGATATTTATACTGAATAATAGCTTTTTCTTGAAAAATAGCAGTTAAATTTTTGTTGTAATTTCCTGATAAAAATAATTCATTTTTCATTGATTTCAATATGGAGTTGTTAAGCCTATACAGTAATGATAAATGGATGTATCCCTTCTGATTATGATCTTTATGGTATTTCCGGATAGTAGTATCTGCTCCATTCTCAGAAGAAGAGAATAGAAACAATATTACCGTACTTATAATACTCATAAATATTAAGAAATGATTCATAATTAAATGTTTTCAGATACTAGATATAAGTCAAGTATTTTTTTTCATTTTAATGATTATTTAGAATAATCCGTCTTCTTATCTTTAATTTATTAAAAAACTCAAATTTTTATTGACAAAATGTTATGGTTGTTTTATTATTAAAAAAATGATAAAGGAGTTTAAAATGAAAACTAGACTTTGTTTAATTATATTTTTTTCTTGTATGGGATTTAACATTTTATTTAGTCAAAACATAACAATTGTTACTGAAGATTATCCACCTTATAATTACCTTGATGAATCAAATACAGTAACTGGCTTTTCTACTGAAGTATTATATGAAGTTTTAAATTTGTTAAATTATAAGTATTCTCTTGAATCTTATCCGTGGTCAAGAGCATATATGATGGCACAAAGAGAAGATAATGTATTGATTTATTCGATTGGTAAGACAAAAGAAAGAGAAGATATGTTTAAATGGGTCGGTGTTATAGCTCCTTTTGATGTTTATATTTATTCTTTAAAATCTAGAAGCGACATTACAATTAACAAACTCGAAGATGCTAAAAAATATAAAACCTTAACAACTCAAAATGATGTTAGAGAAAGATATTTGCTAAGTCAAGGTTTTGAGATTGAAAAACACATTGATAATACAGCAAATAATACGTTAAATTTTGAAAAATTATTAATTCAGCGCGGAGATTTGTGGCCTATCGCAGAATTGGTTGCTAATTATTATGCAAGTACAAAAGGATATAAGCCTGAAGAACTTCTAAAAAAACAATTTCATATTAAAGACTTATCAACTGAAGGTTTATATATTGCATTCAGCTTAAAAACTGACGATAAGATAGTCAATGACTTTAGAAAAGCCTTAGAGAAAGTAAAAAAATCTGAGAAATATAAACAAATTCAACAAAAATACGGAATAAATTAGGATTATTGGTTGATTAATTTAATCAATTAAATATAGCAGGAGATAAAATGAATTTCATTAAAGATAATTTTATTAAAGTATCAAGTTTGATTGATAGCTTTTTGAATGATAAATCTAATATTCAAAAGATTGAAACTATAATACAATTAGTGGTTAAAGCACATCAAAACGGTAAAAAAGGCTTGACCTGTGGTAATGGTGGTTCTGCTTGCGATGCCATGCATTATGCAGAAGAGCTGACCGGTCGCTTTCGTAAAAATCGAAAAGCTCTGGCGGCGATATCCTTGACAGATGTTTCACACATTACTTGCGTTGCTAATGATTTTGGCTTTGATTATATTTTTTCGAGAGGCGTTGAAGCCTTAGGGCAAGACGGAGATTATTTAATTGCAATTTCAACAAGCGGAAACTCTCAAAATGTTTTAAATGCGGTTATAAAAGCTAAGGAAATGAATATTTTTGTTATTGCCTTACTAGGTAAAGATGGAGGAAAAATAAAAGATTTAGCTGACATTTCTTTAATAATTCAGGGAAATACCTCTGACAGGATTCAGGAACTTCATATCATTCTGATACACACAATTATAGAAGGCCTTGAACGACAGCTTTTCCCTGAAAATTATTAATCATAAAATTATCTCATTTTCTAATATAAATTATTATGAAATAATAACTTATATTAGAGTAACCTTTTTATTGTCCGTATTTAAGCTCTCATAATTCTATACTTTTGGGGTTGTTCAAGGTTTAGAATTCTAATTTATTCTGTAATAAATCAGGTTATTCTAAGCGTTAGTAAAAATCTAAAATCATAGCATCTTCAGAGGCTGTCCCAAAATAACGAATTATCCGTTGACGCC
>CAZJNG010000023.1:0-12576 GCA_964547265.1 uncultured Candidatus Cloacimonadota bacterium
ATCCATTAGAATATACTGCTGTTGATAATTTCAGTATGTTGAATCCTGATGATATGATTGCAACTCAATCTATCAGAACACAAAGAAGAGGATTCGATGATGATGGTGACGGGTTGATTGATGAAGATCCCGTAGGTCATAATTTTCCATTTAGAGCTGCTGATGAGTTGCCAACAGAATTTAGACTTTTTGGTGGAAGGTTTATTCATGAATTATTAAGTGATGGTACTGCCGCTATCATGTCAAAACCTGAAATCTGGTATCCATTAGGCTTTCAAGATTTAAGTTATATCGATCCGGCAGGAAGATACTTATTTACCGAACCTTATGATGACGATCATGATGGACTTGTTGATGAAGATGGTGCTCCGGTATCTGAACAAGATTATATTTCTTACTATTATGATTACAGTCCGTTTGGAACTGCAGGTGAGAGAGATTACGGTGGTTCTTCAAGCTCAAATACCCATGTACCTTTAAATATTAGAGTTCGTCAAATGAGTTATCAATGGTCGTATGATTATATTAAAAATTTAGTTTATGTAGAATTTAACATCACAAATATGAATCCACAAGATACATTATTTGATTGTGCGATGGGTATTTACATGGATGCAGATGTTGGACCTCAATCTTATGATTCAAGTGCTAGAGCAAGTGATGATAAATCAGGTTATTTAAGAGGTGAAGGCTATGAATTTGCATTTACATTTGATGCTGATATTGACGGTGGATTAACACCGGGTTATCTAGGTGCCCGTGTTTGTACACCCGATCCTGACTCTTTGAAATTCGCTTGTTGGTATTGGAAAGTAGGAGATGGACCTGATGATTTTAAACCTTTAAATTATACAGGTTTGGGTTCAAGAAAAACTGCTAATGAAAAGTATTGGTTATTAACAGGACGAAATCCAAACGAATCAAAGTTTGAATCATTAAGAAAAGATGAATTTGAACAACCAAACAATCCTTTATTTATTCAACAACAAGCATTAGATACAAGATTTTTATTCGCATTCTACGGTGACCAACAAGGTTTTGATGATCCTACTGCAGGATCTTGGAACCTTGAACCATACAAAACAATGAAAATTGTTGTTGCTTTATTTCCCGGAGATACAATTGATGATTTGAAAGCTTCTGCTTTATGGGCAAAACAAATTTATGGAGAAGCTCAAACACTTACTACTGTTGTCTTACCTGATACCTTTCCACATTATGAGCCACCTGAACCACCTGAATACCCAAGAATGTATGCAGAATTAGTTGAAAATGGTACTATCATTGGTGCAGACATATACTGGGATAACAGATCAGAATTTACTGTTGACTATATTACCGTTCACAGTAGAGCTATGGGATGGAATTACAGAGACGGCTTTAGTAGTGACAGAACACCTTATGATCAAGCAGGATGGCCTGATGATGAAAATCATACATACTATGTACCATTACAATTCAGACCTGTTGATTTGGGTGGAGAAGGCGAAGATAACGAAAACGCTGTGATTAATCCTTATCAAGCTTGGAGATTAAGACATGACTTCCAAGGATATTCTGTGTGGTCAAGACATGCCAGAGGTGATATTGATGGATGGGTTCTAAGGAATAAATGGGATAAAAAAGAAACTTCTGTTGACTTAGATGATTATTTAGTTAATCTAAATGTCCCGGATCCTGATTATGAATATGAAAACTTAGGTGGTGATCTCGGTATAGACAGAGGCTTATCTAATCAAGTTTCTTTCGAAATATCATCAGATGGCAAATTTTTAGGAACAGCCTCCGATTGGGACAACGAAGAAATAGATTATACCGGTTATTATTTCTTAGGTTTGGATTATTTACCTGTAGAAATTTCTCAATCAAACCTTAGTATCTTCAATGAGATAAATGATAATTATGGCATTTACGGAAAGCCACTATATAATAAGTTAACCCATAATGAAATTAAAGCTCATAACCCTAATCTTCATGTGCCTCCGGCAGGTGGATTTCTTGAAGATAGTGAAAAGGAAAAAAATCAACTTCTATTTAAACATCCAAGTGTTCGTGATGAAGTTTTCTTAGCTTTAGTTGATGATGCTTTAATCCCTCTTGACGGACATTTAGGTCAAAACAAAAAATTACCTAATGGTGAAGAATATCCTTTAGATTATCAAAACAGACTGAGTCGTCGTTATTACTATACCAACTTAAATAATCTTCCAAAAGGTAGAGAAATTTATATGGCTGTAACAACCTTTGACAGAGGCTTGCCTGCAAAAAAACTTGGTTCTTTAGAATCAGGTAAAGATGCGAATATGCAAGTATTCTTTGCCGGACCTTTAGCTAAATCTAATATGAATAATATCTTTGTGGTTCCAAATCCTTACAGAGGAAGTAGTAGCTTTGATGGTCGTAAAGATAAGGATGAAAAAGGTGATAAGAGTAGAAGGTTATGGTTTGTTAATCTTCCTGAAAGATGTAACATTCAAATTTATACTTTAGCCGGTGACTTAGTTGACGAATTTGAGCACAATGGTCAAATGGCAACTGAAATAATCACACCTAGTAAAGCAACTGATGAAGGTTTTGCCGCAAGTGGTATCCATGCTTGGGATTTACTCTCAAAAAACAATCAGATTGTTGCTAGTGGATTATATTTCTTCTCAGTTAAAGATCATAAAACCGGCGATGTTAAAGTCGGTAAATTCGCAATTATAAGATAGGAGGATATGTGAAAAAGATAATAATAATCCTCATTATACTGACATTGATTCCTGTTTCGATTTTTGCAGAAGTATTTGCAAAAACAGGTACAGCCTCCTTACAGTTTTTAAAGTTAGGTGTTGATGCACGAGCTATAGGAATGGGTGAAGCATATACTGCCGTAACCGATGATATATCTTCAATTTATTGGAATCCTGCAGGATTAGCATTAAAATATGAAACTCAAGTATTTTTCTCACATACAAACTGGGTTGCTGAAACATATCATGAATTTGCTGCTTTCTCAAAAGAAACAAATTACGGTTTCATCGGAGCATCATTTTCACTATTTCACATGCCAAAAATGGATGTAACAACTGAAGAAATGTTTGGACCAAACGGACAGCAATTTTCATACAGTGATATAGCTGTTGGTTTGACTTATGCCAATGCTTTTACTGACAAATTTTCTTTCGGTGTTACAGGTAAGTGGATTAGAGAGAACATTGCAGATGAAAGTATCAGTACTGTAGCTGTTGATCTAGGTAGTATGTATAATACCGGATTTAGAAATATTATTATTGGTATGTCATTAAGAAACTTTGGTCCTGATGTCAGATATAAAGTTGATAATGACAACGATGGACTTATTGATGAAGACCCATTTGATTTGTTTGATAACGATGGTGATGGTCTAATTGATGAAGATGGTCCGGAAACTGAATTTAAAATACCCATGAACTTCTCTCTTGGTGTATCAGGTGACTTAATGAGAAAAGATAATTCTTATTGGATTGCTTCTTTACAACTTGATAACTGCGTTGATAGAAAAGAAACATGGAATGTTGGTACAGAATATAATATCAATAATTTCTTTTTAAGAACAGGTTATCAAATTGGATATGATGCCGCAAGTTACTCATTTGGTTTTGGTGTAAGAGTTCCCACTCGTTTAGCAATTTTTAATATTGATTACGCTTTTACCGAAATGGGTCGATTACAAGAAGATTTTGCTTCAGGCGCTCATCGTATTTCAGTTAAAATGGCTTTTTAATGTCCTAAATAAAATCAAGGCGGGTGGCTTGCTACCCGCCTTTTTTATTTTATTTTTTTTTTGATTTAAAAAAATCTTGACTAAGGAATTACAATTTTTTTTTATGTCTGTATATATAAAATCAGGAGTAAAAATGAATCAAGAAAATCAACTTATAAAAATCAGGCGTGAAAAATTTGATAAAATTTCAGCAATGGGGATTGATCCTTTTCCTCCACGCTCTGAAAGAACACATAGGATTATAGAGCTGAATAACGATAAAGATAAATTTGTTAAAAGTGAAGAGATTGTGTCTTTGGCCGGCAGAATAAATGCTCACAGAAGGCAAGGCAAGATTGGTTTTACTAACATTCTTGATATGTCCGGCAGGATTCAGGTATTTGTAAGAAAAGATATGATTGGTGATGAAAATTATGAACTTTATAAACTGCTTGATTTAGGTGACTTTATACAGGTAAAAGGTAAAGCTGTCTATACACAAACCGGAGAATTCTCTTTACTTGCAGATGAAATAACACTTTTAGCGAAAAACTTAAGACCATTACCTACTGTAAAGGAAAAAGAAATTGACGGAAAATTAGTTAGATATGATGAGTTTGCTGATGTAGAATTAAGATACCGTAAAAGATATCTAGATTTATTACTAAATCCTGAACATCGTCATGTATTTGAAATGCGATCTAAAATATTTACACATATAAGACAGTTTCTTGACGGAAGAGATTTTTTAGAGGTAGAAACTCCTATTTTACAACCTTTATATGGAGGTGCAAATGCAAGACCTTTTATTACACATCATAACACTTTAGATACTGATTTATACCTTAGGATTGCAACAGAGTTATACTTGAAAAGAATTATAATCGGTGGCTTTGAAAGAGTTTACGAAATAGGCAAGAATTTTAGAAATGAAGGAATGGACAGGACACATAATCCTGAGTTTACCTTAATTGAAATTTATCAAACATATACTGACCTTGACGGAATGATTGAACTGACTGAATCTCTGTTTAACAGTATAGCAAAAAATATATTTAATAAAGAAGAATTTTCTTTTGGAACGCATATAATAAACCTAAGCAAACCTTTCAAAAAAGCCTCGATGCTTGATTTAATAAAAGAACACACAGGTCAAGACTTCAGTGATTTTAATCTTGATAAATTAAGAAATTTTTTAGATAATAAAAAAATTGATTTTGATAAAAATGCAGGTGCAGGTAAGTTGATTGCTGAAGTTTTTGATAACTTTGTAGAAAATAAGTTAATTCAGCCTACCTTTGTTATTGATTATCCTCTCGAAATCTCACCTCTGGCGAAAAATCATCCTGATAATCCTCAATTAGTTGAACGCTTTGAACTTTTTATTGCCGGTAAAGAATTTGGCAATGCCTTTACAGAGCTGAACAATCCGATAGAACAAAGAAAAAGACTGGAGGCTCAAGCGAAAGCAAGAGAAATGGGCGATGATGAAGCCAATGTTGTAGATGAAGATTTTATTGAAGCTCTCGAATACGGTATGCCGCCAATGGGAGGTCTGGGTATTGGTTTAGACAGATTAGTTATGCTCTACACCAATAACTCTTCGATTAAAGAAGTTATATTTTTTCCACAAATGAAACCGGAATAATTTTAAATATTAAGTTAGAACGAACTGTTTTTTAATACTTTGCTGAAAACAGTTCGTTCTTTTTTTTCTTTTTGATTGACAAAATTTTAAACACTTGTTATTATTGTATATAATAAAAATATGAGGTGTATAATGACTGAGAATGATTATAAAAATTGTTTTTTATGTGGACAAGAAAATCCGATTGGTTTAAAGTTAATATTTTATTATGAAGCCAATAAAGCTTTATGTGAGTGGCAAGCTTCAAAAATATTTGAGGGATATGATGGTATTATTCATGGAGGCATCATTGCTTCGCTTTTAGATGAGGCTGTTGCTAAAGCAATCCTTAATCAAGGAATTATTGCAGTTACTTCAGAATTAAATGTTAAATATATCAAGCCGTTTAAAAGCGACACTAAAGTCAATATTACAGGAGAAATCATAGAAATAAGGAAAAAAATTATTATTGGATTTGCCAGTATCACAGAAAAAGATAATCCCAATAAGATAATTGCCAAAGCAGAAGCAAAGTATTATATCTTATCACAAGAGAAATAAAGGTTGATGGAGGAATTTATGAATCAGATTAAACTTTTTGAAGAAAAAATGTCAAAAGAGAAAATTAGCAATACTACGATTAATATTTTTAAGCATTATTATCAATTATATATTGACGGAGAAAAAGGTAAATTAAGTAAAGATGACATTGACTTACCTTTTGATAATCAAATAATAGACTATGATAATCTGTCAGATGATTCTTATGTAAATCTACAAAAACTTGCAGTCATTAAATTAAACGGAGGATTAGGCACTTCGATGGGCTTGTCAAAGGCAAAGTCCTTGCTCCCGGTCAAAGACGGCAATACCTTTTTAGATATAACAGCACAACAGATCGTCTATTTAAGAGAAGAGTTTAACACTGATATTCCATTGATTTTTATGAATAGTTTCAACACATCTGAGGATACTTTAGATTTTTTGAAAAAGTATAAATCATTACCTGTTAAAGATATACCATTGGATTTTTTGCAAAATAAATTTCCTAAAGTAAAAAAGGAAGATAATAAACCATTAGCTAATAAAGATGATTTACTCAATTGGAATCCTCCGGGACATGGAGATATTTATAATGCACTTGATGAGATTAATTTGATAGATAAATTGCTGGATAAAGGTATAGAATTCTTGTTTATCTCAAACTCAGATAATCTCGGTGCAATTGTAGAGCCAAAGATACTAAATGAAATGATAGAGAATGATATTGACTTTGTTATGGAAGTTTGCAACCGTACAGAAATGGATAAAAAAGGCGGACATCTGGCAAGGAAAAAATCAGGAGAATTAATACTAAGAGAGGTTGCTCAATGCCCTGATGATGAAATTAATGAGTTTCAAAATATTGAACTATACAAATACTTTAATACTAACAATTTATGGATTAGGCTTAAAGAACTGAAGAACCTGTTAACCAAGTACAAGGGAGTCTTGCCTCTACCGCTAATTTTAAATGAAAAAAAAGTTGATGAAATTCCTGTGTATCAGTTTGAAACTGCTATGGGTTCTGCGATCTCACTCTTTAATAAGTCAAAAGCTGTATGCGTGCCTAGAAATCGCTTTTTACCGGTTAAAAAGACTCAAGACCTATTACTATTATGGTCAGACATTTATTATTTAAATGAACGGAGTATTTTAGAAAAAAACTCGAATGCTAAAGAAATTATAGTAGATTTAGATCCTAAATTTTATGGAAATATTGAACAACTCAAAGAAACCTTTGATCATGGGATACCTTCATTGATTGATTGCAATAGCTTAAAAATTATGGGTAAAATCCTTTTTGGTAATAGCGTGAAGCTATCCGGGAACATCGAACTCACAAGCACTGATGAAACATTTCTTGAAAACATACATATAAAGGGATTATAATGATAAGTATAAATGAAGCTCATGAATTATTAAAACAACACCTTAAACAAGAAAGTCTGATTGCCCACTCAATTGCTGTTGCAAAAGTAATGAAAGCACTAGCAACAGAGTTATCTCAAGATGAAAATGAATGGTTCTTAATCGGGTTACTTCATGATATTGATTATGACTTAACCTATGAACATCCTGAAAAACACGGCATAATTGCAATGGACATACTAAAACTCAGTGGATTAAAAAACTACATGATGGATGCTATAAGAAGACATTCCGGAAATGAAACTCTTGTCACTACTGCAGATAAAGCTCTCTGGTGTGCAGACCCGGTTACAGGACTAATTACTGCAACGGCTCTTATGACTCCTGAAAAACAGATATCAGTGATTAAGCTAAACTCTTTAAAAAAGAAATTCAAAAATAAAAAATTTGCTGCTGGAGCCAACAGAGAACAAATCGCAAATTGTAGTGATATTGGTATTGAACTTGATGATTTTTTATTATTAGCTTTAGAAGCTATGTCATAACTCACTTTCCGAAGTTAAAAAACACCCAATTTAACAATTAATTTATGAATTGTTTTTTAACTGTGATAAGTCAGATACAAGATTAAATTTCATCTTCATCACTTAGATAATCTGCGTAAAAATGATAATAAATATCATTTAAACTTTCACCAAACCACCCGAAATTTTTAGATTTTTCTACAATTATGTTTATCGCTTCAAAGAATTTTATATGAAGTTTTTCTTTATGTAATAAAGTTAAAGCTCCTAAAAAAGTAGATTCTAAACTTAAAAACATTCTCTCTTCTACATATCCAAATACATTAGCATAAGAAACTCCTGATTGAACATAAAGCAACATAATTGCAACTACAAAATAAGGTCTCGGATTATATTTTTTATAATCACTTATCGCTTGTTTCGCATCTTTTATTTTTACTCCTTGTTTTCTTTTCATAGAAAAAGCTTCAATAACTTTATTACAATATTTTTTAAAGAGTTGTTCTTGATCAGGATTAAAATAAAACTCCAAATATTCTTTAGAAGCTTTATTGTTGTCATACATAGCTAATAAAATATCAATCAATTGAATTTTGTCTAATTGAAGAAGGTTTTTTTTTATTTGAGAAATGGACATATTTATAAATCCTTTAATCTTCTATAATTAACATAAAAACAGCATTCCAAAGACTTTTAGTAATAATCGGCATTTCATCAAAAAGAAGAGACATATATTGCCAGTAGTCTTCAGATATTATATTCTTTTGCAGTAAGGCAAATCTGTATGGAAAATGTCTGAATAATGTAATGAGCATTTTTATCTCATCTGCTTTTGGGTTATATTTCGGATTAAATCTTAAAATAAAATATCTTTTTTCATTGTTAATTGTGTTTTTAGATTCTTGTTCTTTTGTAAAGAAATTCTCTGTTGAAAGGTTATTAAAAACATCTTCAATATCATTTTTCTCATCACATTCGAAGATAATAATTTTGAAAACATTAAGAATTTGATCAAGAAACTGACTTAAAATTTCTTGCTTAAAAAAACTCATTATCTCCCATTTTAGCTCATGATAAGATTTATCATTGTCAATACTTAGTGATATAATGTATATCAAGCAGAGATTTATACTATTTGAGTTATCCGATTTAAGATTATTAGCAAGAAACCGAATATCTATCAAATTATTGAAAATAACCGGTAAATATTCAGATATTTTTCTTTTATACCTAAGATTATCTACAGATTCTGAAAATTGTTTAAGAGCATTAACTAAAACCTGATAATCCTTAAAATTATCCTTCTCAGAAATTGTTTTTTGATTTATTAATACTGGACAAGAAGTTTTTACCTCATCGAAAGATTCAAGAATATTTTGTAGATTAGACAAGTTATCGTTGATTTCTTTTTGTAAACTTAATGCTTCTTTTTGAGTTGAAATTGCTTTAATTATATCAATAGATTTTAAACAAGCATCCAATATGTTTTCAGTAACAACTTGTTTTCCTTGTCTTATCTCATCTAAAACAGATTCGGCGAGTTGGCTTATTTGCATTATTTCATTTTCTTCTATCAAGCCGGCATTGCCTTTTATTGTATGAAAAGGCCTGAATAGCTTTTTTACATAAGACAAGTTTTCAGGTTCTTGTTCCAGGAGTAACAAATATTTCTCGACTTCATGACTTAAGTCAATAAATTCAATAAAAAAATCTTCTTTAAGTTCTTGATCAATAAGTTCGTTCATAATTAAAGTTTAAAGCTGAGAGATTATTGCCATTGCAACAATCTCTCATAATGCATAAATATCATATTTTAATAGCTTCATTAACATTTAAAATTATCAATAACTCTTCTTTTAATTCAAAAACACCTTTTATAAATTCTTTAGAAATATCTCCCACATTAGCAGGTGCATTTTGAATTTTTTCTTCATCAATCTCTATAACATCACCAATTTTGTCAATAATGAATCCCACAGCATCATGACCAATTTCAGGAATTTTAAATTTTTCTCTGATAGTTGCGGTCTCTTGATCAGTTTTCAGTATAAGGTTACGAGTTTTTTCTCCTATTATTGTATCTGCTCTACCAAGTCTTTTTGCCAGATCAAATATAGTAATAATCTGTCCGCGTAGATTAAATAAACCTTTGATGTAGTCAGCTGAATCAGGAACCGGAGTATATTTCAATTGATTATTGATTTCTTTTACTTGTAAGATATTAATTCCAAACAATGTGTCCTGAACATAGAATGTTGTTAATTGTATCATTCATTCCTCCCATTTTTATTTATTAAATTTTTAACTGTTTCCAATAACTTTTCTTTATGTAATTTTATTTCATAAGCATTAAACCCTGCTTTGAAAGCTTTATCCTTACTTTCTTCACTTGTTAAAGTCGTTAAAGCCATAGCAGGAATATCTTTTAATGTCTCATTTTTTCTAATATTTTCAATAAATTGATAACCATCCATGCGAGGCATTATTAAGTCAACTACAAAGATATCGTAAGATTTTGACATTGCTTTTTTAAATCCATCCATACCATCAATTGCAAGCTCTACTTCATATCCGGCAGATTCAAAATAGTTTTTCTCTAGAGATCTGAAAAAAGGTGTATCTTCAATAAGAAGCATTCTTTGTGTTTTATTATTTTTTATCTTATATAATGCCATTTTCTCAGGTTCAGCTAATTCAATCAATTCGTAGATATCAGGAAATAGAACAAGTTTATCTTTTAAAAGACAAGAGCCTATCAAACCTCTAGCGATTATACTCTCAGTATCAATCTGTATATTTACAGATATTGAATCAACTATTTTACGAGTAATAATACCAATTGGATTTTCTACAGCTTTAGGGATTATTACATAAAGGTTTTCTTGATCATCTTTGGGTGCACTAATCGGCAAGAAATTTTCTAATCTTATCACTGTAAGACTTTTACCTTCATGTTCTATATATTCCTTTTGCCCGACTTTATCAATATCATTTCGATTAATTTTCTCGATTCTTTTGATCAGATCAAGGTTTAAAGCAAAAAACTGGTCTGTGTCATTTTCAAAAAGTAATAAATTTTGAATGTCTTGTTGGATTTTCTCTTCAGTTTCTTCAACTACTAACTGTTCTTTAAGTCCTGTAAAATTCAGATTAGCTTTTTTAGATAGTCCATTTACATCAAGAATAAGTGCTACAGAGCCATCACCCATAATAGTTGTTCCTGAGTAACATAGAGTATCTTTAAAGAAATTTGGTATTGCTTTTACAACAATTTCTTCATGATCAAAAATTTCATCAACAACTAAGCCAAATTCATTATCATCATGTCTTAAAACCAAAATCCTTGTAGTATCATCAATTGATTTAGGCTCTTTCATGTTTAAAACTTTCCACAGATACAAAATTGGTAAAAGTTTATTACGCAATCTTAAGACAGGAGCTCCGTTAATATTCTCTATTTTATGTTCAGGGTCATTCACTCTTATTCTGACGATTTCCTGCAAAGAAACTTGAGGAATGGCAAAATTTAAGTTATTTACAGTGATTATGATAGATGGTATTATAACCAGGGTTAAAGGAAGTTTGATATTAATAATTGTTGACTTACCTATATCACTGTCAAGAGTAATTGTACCACCTATTTTTTCCAAAATTATTCTTGCATCTTGAAGACTGACTTCTTTATCTCCTTCATCAAGCCTTGCATTGAAAGTAAAGAAATCATTAGTAAATAACAGATTAATTATATCTTTTTTTGATAAACGATGTGCTTCATTTTCAGAAATTACCCTATTTTCAATTGCCTTTTTTATAATAGTATCCGGATTTAATCCCATACCGTCAGAAAAAATATCAACATTAACCTTACCACCTTCATGATAAGCTTTTAATGAAATATGACAGGTATCATCTTTACCTTGTTTGACTCTGTCTGCAGGGAGTTCTAAATCATAATCAATAAGATAATAGACTAATATTGCCAAAGGATCATAAAGATTTTCTATGACAGATTTATCTAAATTTACTTCGTTGCCAAAGGTGTCAAATTTTATCTTTTTCTTAGTTTGTAACTGTAAATCTCTAACAAGTCTAGGAAATTTTGAAAACACCATAGAAATAGGTTGCATTCTGGTATTCATAATTTTTTCCTGAAGAATAGAAGTTGTAATATTCACATCTTGCAATACGGATGATAACCCGGGAATCTGTTTGATTAAGTCAGAAGTTAATCTCATAAGCTGATTTCTTGCTAATACCAATTCTCCTGCATAAACCATCAATTCATCTAATAAAGTTAAGTTTACCCGGATAGTATCGTTCTGATTTTCAACATTATGTTCACTATCATTTTTTTTAAAATCATTTAGCATATTTAACTCCTATCTTATTTTTACATTCTAAGAGTATTATAATATAAGTGATATAATTATGGCAAGTTTTTTTTTAAAAAATTTAGTTTCACTTCTTTTTTCTTAATTAGAATCTTAAAACTGACCTTCCGTAGATAAAAAATAATAACATTAAAATAGAAATTTACAAGCTTTGTAATGACGAGTAGTAAAGTAATATGCAGGTTTTATTGTTACTTTAAAACAAAATACTTCTCCTCAGGTTGAGTTAAAATACAATAAAGAGCAATATTTATATAATAGTTGGATTTACCAATTTTTTCTTTCCTTAAAAGATTTGCTTCACACAACATATCGAGATATTTAACGGCAGTGAGTATGCTGATATTTAAATCTTTGACTAGGAAATCAATTTTTGTATATGGATGATAAAATAGATTA
>CAZJNG010000024.1:0-8187 GCA_964547265.1 uncultured Candidatus Cloacimonadota bacterium
TCAAAAACTGCTACTTGTTTAATACTTGATAAACAATTAAAGGTTTCTCTAATGCCTGTTAAATTTGGTGGGTTATGTAATGGTGCTAACTCAATATTTTCTTCTATTGCTTTTATTACATCATCAGTAATTAAAACAGATGAAGCATACTTTTCTCCACCATGAACAACCCTATGCCCTATACCGGAAATCTCATCAACATCTTTTATTAATCCATTCTCAGGACACACTAAAAGTTTTAAAACCATTTCCATTGCTGTTTTGTGATCGGGGATATTTGCATACAGTTTATGCTTGTTATTATTAACTGACTGTTCAATAAATGATTCCTTTTCTCCGATTCTTTCAACAGTTCCTTTACCTAAAGAGATTTCATCAGGCATGTCATAGACTTCATATTTTAATGAAGAGCTTCCACAATTGATAATTAATATCTTTTTGCTTCTTGTATCAAGCTTACTCATCTTATCCTCCGAATATGATTTTTTAATAAATGCTAATTTGTATTTGATTACTTTTTTGACAATCTTTTTTTATAGAAATTTTCAATTATCTTATTTACCAACAAGTAATATATTCAGAAAATGACTTTTCTCACAAAACACACGACATGCCACCTTATATTGTTGTATTATTAAAAAAACACTAATATTCTCTGATTAAAATGCTTGTAACAAAGGTAAAATATTTTACTGATTTATAAATCAATAATCATAAATAAAACTCCTCTTAATTAATATTTATTTTTTATTTTATCAAATGATCAAACTAAGCTTTATTGCTTACTAGATACTAGAAAAATTCAGCTTAGGTACAGGGGACCTACAGGAAATCGCATCTCCTGTAGGTCTCCTGTACCTAAGCTATTTTAAACAATGAAATAAGATAAGTCTAATTTATTATCAAGCTACAACTTAGCTTACATTTTACAAATATTTACACCATAATAATCAAATGTATAAATCAAATAAGCAAATTTCTTGATTTCAACCATAAGAATTGCTCTGAGATTAGCAGTCTCTGTTCAAATTTGAATGACTTTTATTGCTATTTTATGACTGCATCTTAGATAAAGTATATAATGGACTCGATTATCTATTAACAAAGTAAAAAGGATATTACGAACATAGATTTAGTATTGTAATTTCATGGAAAGTTAAAAAAAATAATATATTAAATATGATTTTTCGTCTTGACATAATATTGTATTAAAAAAGAATTGATACATAAAAATATTTTTGGAGGTCTCAATGGAAATCTTAGATGAATTACGCTATACTGAAAGTCATGAATGGGTTAAAGTAGATGGAGAATTCGCATATATTGGCATTTCAGATTTTGCACAACACGAGTTAGGAGATATTGTTCATGTTGAAATGCCTGAAGAAGGCACAAACATTAACGCAGGCGAACCTTTAGGCTCTCTTGAAGCAGTTAAAACCGTAGAAGATATCTACTCTCCAATTACAGGAGAAGTTGTTAAAATTAATTCTGATTTATTTGATACACCTGAACTAATCAACAGTTCACCATATATTGACGGTTGGTTAATTAAAGTTAGATATTCTGATAAAACTGAAATTGAAAAATTATTAACAGCAGAAGAATATTCTAAACATATTGGTTAATCTTTTAATTTTTGGTCTCTCATTATTTTTATAATTTTGAGAGACTTATAATTTACAATCAATGAAGAAAAAAGGATTTTTAATTACACTTGCTTCACCTTCCGGAGGTGGCAAATCTACTGTATGCAAAATGCTGTTAGAAAAGGTAAACAACCTAAGATATTCAATATCATGGACTACCAGAAAAATTCGTGGTAACGAACAAAATGGAATTGATTATTTTTTCACGGACATTAATGATTTCAAGAAAAAACAAGAAAATAACTTTTTTTTAGAAAGTGCTCTCGTACATGATAATTGGTATGGTACATCATTCGAATTTATAGACGAATGTCTTAAAAATGAAGAAATTTTATTACTAGATATCGATGTACAAGGTGTTGAACTTATAAGAAAAAAAAATTACAGCATAGTAACTATTTTTATACTTCCGCCTAATGAACAGATTTTAAAAGAAAGATTATTAAATCGCAATACCGATTCTAAAGAAACCATAACAAAAAGACTTCAAAACGCAAAAGAAGAAACTAAATATTTACAAACCTATGACTACTTGGTGATAAACGACAATATTGAAAATGCAGTAAATGACATAATTTCAATAATAAAAGCAGAAACATTAAAAGTAGAAAGATACTTAGACCCAATTAACACATTTTATAATAATTAAGGAGAATTTATGAGTATTAAAGATGAAAAAGTTATTGATAGCTTTTTAGAAAATCATAATATGGATTATTTGTTTTGCATACTGGCAAAACATGAAGCTGAAAGACTTACCGATTTACCGGAATCGATAAAAAAGGGTTTTAAAGGAAAATTAACCACAATAGCCCTAAATCATATTGCGTTAAATGAAGTACCCGATTATTTGGTTGAACAATTTGAACAAGAACTTGCTGAAAACAGGGGAAATAGTGATTTTGAATATGAAGAAGAATATGAGAATGACATGAGTAAATTCACTGAAGATCTAGAAAGCTATGAAGATGATGATTTTGAAGATGACCTGGACGATGAATAGAGTATATCAGACTTAAAAAATGCCTTTAAGATCACTTAAGCAATACATTGAATCATTTTCATTATCAGGAATTAATGAGTTGTTTACAGACTCAAAAGAGTTTAAGCTAAATATTAAAGTAAATAATCATTCACCTGAGTTTGATTCACAAATATTTCCTGCTAATAATTTCAATGAATTAACAAATAACTTAATTGATTACAAAATTACTGATTTAAATCTATTAAAAAAGAAATATTCACATTGTAAAAATTGTGATTTCCATCATAATAGAATAAAATTCGTATATGGAGAAGGCTCATCAACTGCTGATTGCTTAATAATCAGTAATCCACCTGATTCAGACGAAAACCTTACAGGCAGACCTTTCATGGGTCGAAACGGTCAATTATTCAATAAAATGATACAAGCTGTCAATATTAACAGAGAAGAGATATATCTTACAAATATATGTAAATGCAGACCGGACAAAAACTTTAACCCTCAGATACTTAACAAATGCCTAGATTATCTTAATCAGCAAATATATGTTATTAAACCAAAAATAATCCTTATCTTTGGTTCTATTGCTGCTAATTGTTTCCTTAACTTAAATTACGAAATGGAACAACTCCGAATCAAAAACCCATTCAGCTTTGATAAGATTCCTGTATTTGTGACTTATCATCCTGAATCCTTACATAATAATAACAATCTTAAAAAATTAGCTTGGTTAGATTTGCAAAAATTCAGAGATTCATATCAAAATTTAAGAAAAGAAGTATAAAATGACCGATAACCTGGAAAGAAGCTTACCTTGTGATGTAAATGCCGAAACAGCAGTGCTATCTGCAATGATGATTGATAACTACTCTGTTGCAAAAGGTATTGAAATCGTACAAGAACAACATTTCTACAGGACTGCTCATAGAATAATTTTCAGATGTATAACTGATCTATTCAATGATAATATTGAGGTTGATATAATTACAATCCTCAATAGACTTGAAGACACAGGACAACTAGATAAAGTCGGGGGTAGAGCTTATATTAACGAATTGTCAGATATAGTTTTAAGCTCTGCTAACATCGAGTTTCACGCAAACATTGTTCTAGAAAAAGCTCTTTTAAGAGAATTAATAAACGCATCAAATCAAATTATCAAAAGGTGTTACAATCCTGAAAATCCATCTGACCAAATAGTTGACTGGGCTGAACAATTAATTTTTAAAATATCTGACATGCCTAATAAAAAGTCATTTATGAGAGTAAGTGATTTAGTTCCAACCACCCTGGAACACATAGAAGAGATTTCTAAAACAAAAAGCAGTGTTTTAGGTGTCCCTTCCGGGTTTAATGCTTTAGACAAGAAAATAGGTGGTCTTCGCCCGGGACAATTAGTAATTGTAGCAGCCAGACCGGCTATGGGAAAAACATCTTTTGCACTAAATATCGCATTCAATGCTGCTATGTTGCATGACTTAAAAGTCGCTATCTTTACTCTTGAAATGGCAAATGAAGAGTTGTTACTCAGACTCCTAAGCAGTTCTGCAGAAATACCAATGGAAACATTACTTAAAGGTTATGGAATGGACCAGGAAAAAATACTCAGAATCACACAATATGCTGACATTCTATCAACTAAAGACATCTTCATAGATGATAACGGAGCTAATACTGTCTTAGATATCAGAGCAAAAACAAGACGATTAAAAGCAGAAATTAAAGGACTTGATTTAATTATTATTGACTACTTACAGCTTATGACTTCGAAAAGGCAAGGAGAAAACAGGCAACAAGAAATTTCTGAGATTTCTCGCGGATTAAAAGTACTGGCTAAAGAATTAGAAGTTCCGGTTATTGCCTTATCTCAGCTTAATCGCGGACTTGAGTCAAGAGACGATAAACGACCAAAACTTTCAGATTTAAGAGAATCAGGAGCAATAGAACAAGATGCCGACATTGTAATGTTCATCTATAGGGATGATTACTATAACCCTGATACTGACAAACCGGGAATTACTGAAATAATAATCGGGAAAAACAGACACGGAGCAACCGGTTCCGTTGACTTAAGATTTGTTCATGAATTTACTCAGTTTAAAAACTTAAATGATGAAAACTTTTAAAATACTAAGAATAATTGGACACTTTTCGATTTTTACAGTAGAAACCTTAAAAAGTATAAAAGATATAAAAAAAAGAAGATTTATACTAGTAAATCAATTAAAAAAAATAGGTTATGATTCAATATTATTAATTATTGTTACTTCAGCATTTACAGGATTAGTGTCTGCTCTTCAGGCATCTTATCAAACAAAAGGATACATACCATTAAACCTTATTAGTGTAATGATTGCAAAATCATCTATGATAGAACTTTCACCAGTTCTTACAGCATTAGTTTTAGCCGGAAAAGTTGGAGCAACTATTTCAGCAGAAATCGGATCCATGAAAGTAACAGAACAAATAGATGCTCTTATTTCAATGGCAGTAGAACCTCATGAATATATCTACATGCCTAAACTGATAGCAAGTATTATTATGTTACCTGTTTTAACACTACTATCCATCTTAGTATCAATAATATCTGCTTTTATTTTTTCTAAACAAGTTTTCCATGTCACAGCATATACTTTTTTTATAAATATAAAACTTTTCTTCGAGCCTATGGATTTATGGGTCGGGTTAATCAAAGCAGCTTGTTTTGGATTTATCATTACCAGCATAGCTAACTTTACAGGCTCAATCACAAGTAATGGGGCTGAAGGTGTTGGACTATCAACTACCAATACGGTAATATACAGCTCAATTGGTATTTTAACAACTGATTTTTTAGTTGCACATTTAATTTTTGGAGGATTAATTTAATGAAAAAAACTTTATTTTATGTAAAAATACTTACGATTTTTGTACTATTTATCTTTAGTACTGCCTGCGGAAAATCTAATCAATCTTCTCAAACAATCGATTTAATAACAGATGAGTTAGTAATCTATTGTTTTGACAGCTTCGCTTCTTGGGGTTTAGGTCCAAGTGTAATTCCTGAATTCGAAAGACTCTATGACTGTAAAGTAACACTTGAAAGTACCGGTAGTGGTGGTACAATACTAAACAGAGTAATTTTAGAAAAAGATAATCCTAAAGCAGATATTGCCATAGGTATAAATAATTCACACTTACACAGAGCATTATCTGAAGATGTATTTATAAGTTATAAACCGGAAAATCTTGTTAATATTACTGATGAAGATTTACTTATCGATAACACATATACTTTTATACCTTATGAATATAGTTATTATGCCTTCGTATATGACAGTGAAGTCTTAAAAACACCTCCTAAAACCTTTGGCGAAATGCATAGCTCTATGTGGAAAGATAAACTAATCTTCATTGACCCAAGAACCTCATCTCCCGGATACGGACTGCTAATCTGGACACTCTCAATCTACGGTGATAGAGGATTTGAACAGTTTTGGAATAGCCTAAAAAACAATATCCTTTTTAGTCCTCCAAGTTGGAATGAGGCATATAGTGCTTTCTTAGCAGGAGAAGCACCAATTGTTCTTAGCTACGCAACAAGCCCTGCTTATCATATTGAAAATGAAAAAACTACTAGATATAAAGCGTTTATTCCTGAAGAAGGCGGATTTAGAGAAATTGGTTTTGCAGGAATTATAAAAGGTTCAAAGAATATGTACTTAGCAAAAAAATTCATAGAATATATGCTTACTGAAGACTTCCAAAAACACATTCCTGAAAAACAATGGACTATGCCTGTTATTGATAACATTGAACTTCCTGCCAGTTATGCATCAATGCCGGTTCCTACTCAGGATTTATCAGCAAAAGCTTTTAACAATTCAAACAATTATTCAGAAAAATGGTTAGATAAATGGACACAAATAATGACCTCAAGAAAGAAATAACCTTTAAAGTTGTTCTTTATCAGCCTGAAATACCTGTAAATACAGGTAATATTGGCAGGTTATGCTTGGGTGCAAATGCTGAACTGCATATAATCAGACCTATGCGTTTCTTTTTAAATGACAAGTATTTGAAACGAGCAGGTATGGATTATTGGGATAAAGTTAAACTTTATTTACATGATGATTTAGATTCTTTTTTTAGAGCTAATCAAGATATTAAGTTTTATCTATGTTCAACTAAGGGTAAAAAATCATATCATGAGACTCATTTCAACATCTCTGATGCCTTAATTTTCGGACCTGAATCAAGAGGATTACCTGATGAACTTCTCAATAAATATAAAGATAACATAATAACCATACCCATGCACAATGACATCAGATCAATTAATCTTTGCAATTCAGTTGCTATTATACTCTATGAAGGGTTAAGGCAAATAAATTTCATGAATATATCAAAGGATTAGTAATGAAAATAAGTGATTACATCCTAAAGTTCATTTGCATATCATTAGTTATAATATTTACTTGTCAGCCATTTGTATTGCATTCGCATCACTTAAACACTAAAAATAAAAATTTATATTATTTTTACTCAGATAATAAATACACTCAACAAACAGACGAAACAGAAAATATTGACAAAGAAGAAATCGGAGGTTACATTCTACTTGTTCTTGGTCTTTCTGTATTTGTAATTCCGGGTGTGTTACTAAAGGATGCTAATTCTGAAATACTTCTTTATCAAAATTATCCATTTCATCAAGAAGATAGTTTTTACTATTTTAATGGCAGAAACTATATCCAAAACTTTAAACTTTTATCATCTATTAATGAAAACAATAAAATCAATAATGATTTTTCTCTTTCTTACAGATATAAAAGACACAACCTTGAACTTGGATATAGTAACCTGAGAAAGTATGACAATGACCTTAATTCTCTCAATCTTGGCTATCTCTATACTTTTGCCAGATCTGAATATTTAATCTTTAGAAGTGGCCTGAGTTACCATTATCAAGATCATGATACTGATTTCCATGGTGCTTCATTCAACTACAAAATTGATCTATTTAAAAAACCAATTCACACAAATATTTCTTATGATTTACATTACAGTAAAAAAGATTATCAAAATAAAGCATTTTACAATAACAACTTACAATTTAGTTTAGGATTCTTGTACAACAGATATGAGTTAGAATTAGGCTATTCGTTTAAAAAAATAAATAATTACAGGTTCAACGGTCCACTTATGACTGTTGGTGTATGGTATTAAAAACTTTAAAGGAGACATAATGATAAAAATTGATGTCAAACTTGGAAATACAATCTTAAAAAAAATGACCTATGCAAATGATACTTCAATTTGTGAAATATCTAATGATATTAATGGTAATGCCTACAACATCGTAGCTTATAAACTTAACAATCAGTTTATTCACGGAAACACAATCATTGACAAAGATGCCATTATTGAAGCAATCCATCTTAATAGTCCGCAAGGCTTAAGAATTTATCAAGACTTTGTAATCTTTTTACTTAATCTTGCTGTGTTTAATCTCTTTAAAACTAAAAAAACAGTTAAAGTAGAACATTCTATTTCTGACGGAGTTTACTGTGA
>CAZJNG010000024.1:8197-12462 GCA_964547265.1 uncultured Candidatus Cloacimonadota bacterium
CGTAGGAGAAGATACAGAGTTCACAGAAAAAACACTAGAACAAATCCAAAATGAAATGATAGCTTTGATTGAAAAGAGAATACCAATTCAAAAAGAAACCATACCTATTGATAAAGCTTATGATATTTTTGAGAAACTTCAGAGATTTGATTTAATAAGAAATCTCAATTTTTGGAATAAAAGAAATATTGAAGTATATAAAACTGACATGAATATTGATTCTGATAAACATACAAGGAAAAACTCTGCTAATATTTACTATGATTACTATCCGCGTCCTTTAGCTCCTCATACAGGTTGTGCAAAACAATTTGATTTTGTAATGCTGAAACCCGGCTTTATTCTTCGCTTTCCAACAATACACAAATGTGAGCTAAACAATAAGTTTGAACTTCCCAAAATGCTTTTCTTACAGCATCAAGAGCATGACAAGTGGCTAGAAATTTTAGATGTTCAAACAGTTGGAGAATTAAATAAACTTATCAGTCAGAATAAAATAAGAGATTTTATCTTAACAGAAGAAGCCCTTCATGAAAAGAAACTTGCTACACTGGCTGACAGTATCTACTTAAATAAAAAAGCAAAATTTATTCTTATTGCAGGTCCGTCATCATCAGGTAAAACTACATTTGCAAAGAGATTGTCTGTTCAATTAAAAGTCAATGGTCTAAATCCTTATATTATTGGATTAGATGATTATTTCTTACCTAGAACTCAAACACCAAGACTTGATAATGGTGACTACGATTTTGAAAGTATTTATTCACTAGACATTAAACATCTCAATAATGACTTGACTAAATTATTAAATAACGAAGAAATAATCTTACCTCGATATAATTTTATTACCGGAGACAGAGAACTTTCAGAACATAAACTTAAGTTAAAAGAAAATGATATTTTGATAATTGAAGGCATTCACGGTTTAAATGATATTCTAACTGAATCCATTCCTCACGAAAACAAGGTTAAAATCTATATAAGTGCTTTAAACCAACTTAATATGGACTTTCACAACAGAATCCCGACAACAGAATGTAGAAAAATAAGAAGAATTGCCCGAGATGCTCAATATAGAGGTTACAGTGCTGAAGAAACGCTAATCAGATGGACTTCTGTTAGAGAAGGTGAGGATAAGAATATTTTCCCTTATCAGGAAAATGCTGACTTTATGTTTAACAGTACTTTAACTTATGAACTTGCTATTCTTAGAAAACATGTAATGCCAATGTTAAGGGCTATAAACTACAATTCACCGGTATATAACGAAGCTCAGGATTTGATTGCTTTATTCGAACATTTCTTAGATATTAAAGACGAATTAGTACCCAATAATTCATTACTTAGAGAATTCACCTCAAATAGTATCTTTGATTACTAAAAATGTATTGACTTAATTATTTATTTGTTTTTTATGGTAAATATGAATAATAATCAAATACTTTATAAACATTTCGGAGACTCAGATCAAGAATACTCGACAGTTATAAACAGATCGTATTTTGAAGCATGTCCTAATAATTATTATAACTTCAAAACCGGTGAAAGGTTAAAAGATCAAAGCGCTAAGAAGATTATTAAGACAAGTGAAATCTATTTCTGTGAACAGGTTCATAAGTCTAATGTTTTCATAATAGATGAACATACAAGTAATAATAGTATTCCTGATTGTGATGGTCTTATAACTTCGATTCCAAATGTATTTCTTGCTGTAAGAACTGCTGATTGTTACCCGGTTTTTATTCGAGATATAAATAAAAATGTGTTTGCTGTAGCACATTCAGGTAGAGAAGGAAGCAGGCTGAAGATTGTGCAAGAAATTTTAAATATCTTATTTACCGGATATAATTCTGTTCCGAATGATATTTTTGTTGAAATCGGACCCGGAATTTGCTCAAAACATTATCAAGTAAATAAAGAGATATATAATTTATTTAAAAACAATTTTCCACAATCTGTAGTTTTAGAAGATAATGATATATATTATTTAAATATTCAAGCTGTTATCTTGGAAACTCTTAACGATAATAATATTCCAAAATCAAACATCATAACCAATACTCTTTGTACTTATGAAAACAGTAATTACTTTTCATATAGAAGAGACAAGAACAATAACAGACAAATTAATATAATGGGGATGATTAATGGCTGAAATATATGAAAGCGAATCAGGGATATTTTCAATTGAAATATCAGATGACAAATTCAATGCTTTTTTAACAATCAAAAGTGGAATGTCTCCGGAGGCTCATGATTCTTTTATAAATGAACAAGAGCTTGTAAATCTTATTGAAAACACAAAAATTGTCTATGGCTTTGAAAATGCCAAAATCTATATTGATAAAAACGAAATAAAAAAGAACTTTGACCAACCTTTTCCTTTGGCAATCGGAGAAAAATCAAAAGATCCGGAAATCGAATTTTCTCCTCTTATCAGTCAAGAAGATTGCTATCACCCTTCTATAGGAAATCAATTTAATTTGCTAAATAATCTAGCAAAAATTTCAAAAGGAGAACCTCTTGCTCATCTCTTTATTACTAAAAAGAGTGAACCGGGAATCAATATTTTTGGCGAAGAAGTTAATCCTGAAAATTATGAAAATCAGTTAATTGAACAATATTTAGGAGAAAATGTAAGTTATTCTCAAGAGCGAGGTCAGATAATAGCAGATAAATCAGGTTATCCCTGGATGGATGAATTGTCAAGAATGCACATAAAAGCAGAATTTACTCTTGATAGAAATCTGGACCTTACTTTTGATGATATGAAATTTTTTGGAAGTCTGGCTATTAACGGCGATATTACTGATAAAATAAAGCTTGAAATTGACGGAGATTTAACTGTTTATGGTGATATTAACGATGCTGAAGTTAAGGTCACAGGCAGTATTTTTATCGAAGGAGATATCATAAATTGCAAGAATAGTGGTATTATTGCTGAAAGTGACATAAAATTTAATTCTGCTGAAAACTCCAAAATCATTGCGGGCAATAAAATTTCTTTTAGTAAGAATATACACTTCTGTAAAACCACTGCAGAAAAAGGTATATTTGGCAATGAAGAAACCAGTACAATTGTTGGAGGTATAACTCAAAGTGGAGAACATATAGAAGCAGCTGTAATTGGGAATACCGGAGGAATCAACAGTGAAATTGAAATCTCAATTAGCCCTTTCACCAAAGAATTGATGCTAAATATTTCAAAACAAATGATCAAGCTAAAAGAACTAGATTTAAGCGATTCGCCTGAATATTTAAACCTTCAAGAAAAGCTAAGTAGTCTCGAAGAAAAACTAGATGATGAAATAAACCAAATTCTAAAAAACCAAGATAACCTGCCCAAGCACATCATGGCTTTTAAAAAAATATTTCCAGGCTCATATATCAGAATATTAAAAAAGTCGATGCATATTAGTGATGAGTTAGATAAAGTTAGTTTTTCAATAGTTGACGGAGATTTAGTTAGTGAAGCATATTAAATTTATCTCCAAATGAAACAATGAAAAGACTTTTTGTTATTTGTTTTCTATTCTGCATAACATTTCAATCGCTTCATTGTTCTGATAACAAATACTATACTTACAAAACAAGCTTTAAACATGAAACTCTAGTCTTAGTTCCCTCAAGTATCTTGCTGGGATATAGCATCTATAAGGATAATACCCTTATACAGAATAATGACAATAATCATTTTGATTTACTAAGTTTGGACAATCAAAATTTCTTAGACAAGCATGCATTAACTGATTATAATGAAACTCTTTCCGAAATAAGCGATTATTTATTATATTTATCAGTCTTATTGCCATATAGTCTCAATTTTAACCGGAGATTTGCTGACAACAGATTAGAAAATAATTTTATTATTACCGAGACTTTTTTTTCTAGTTTAGCCTTAACAGCATTCAGCAAAACTCTTTTTATGAGAAAAAGACCTTATACTTATAATTCTGAAACACACGATAAGCTAATAGAAAAAAGAAGCTCTAATTATTCGTTTTTTTCAGGACATAGTACACTTGCTTTCACCGGAGCAGTAATGTACATAAAAATGAATAATGCATTTTATCCTGACCGAAATAACACATTTCTAAATTGTTCAGCAATCTTATTAGCTTCATCCGTTGCTTCATTAAGATATTTTTCTGCTAATCATTTTCCTACAGATATATTTACCGGAGTTATTGTTGGTTCAGCAATAGCAATAGCAAATCTTGAATTTCATAAAGTTAAAAGAAATGCTAATATATCAGAATTTAAAT
>CAZJNG010000025.1:0-12301 GCA_964547265.1 uncultured Candidatus Cloacimonadota bacterium
TTACATTAAAAGTACAACCTGCATCATAGATAATCTCTTCATTAAAATTAAATTCATCAGATTTGATTTTAACAAATGGTTTGTGGGGATATTCATGATAAAAATTATTATTGCAACAAACAACATCTTTATTTGCCTGTATCTCAGGAAATATATCATTAATATTTGCTCTCAGGTCATACTTACCATATTTTGTAAAAACTAATAGTTTACCACCATCCTGAACATACTTTCTTAATTTTTCTAAATATTTAATTGAGTATGGTTTTTCAGGTGAACCTGCAATAATCAATGAATATCTTGCAAAATCCATATCTTCTTCTAATAATTCGATATTTTCTGTCAGTTTTGGAAAAAAGCTAATCAACTTTAAGAAATTTTTACTCACATCAGGTAAAATACTTTCAGAATGTCCGATTGTAAAAGCAATTTTTACTTGTTTCATCTTTACTCCTTAAATAAATAAATACAATTACCCCACATTTTTAGAAAAGATTTCAAGTGTATATTTTTAAATATAACCGTAAAAAATGTAAAAGCAAATATTTTTTTAAAAAAAAGCTTGCCATTTATACTATTTTGATTATTTTGTAACCGTAAGATAATTTTGTGAATAAAAATACTGATTGAAAGGCTTGACTAACTGTGAGAAAACTATTTGAGCTTGACGAAACTATGTTTAATGATTTCTAAATAAAAAGTATTGACAGGAAATGCATGCGAAGTATGTTAGCAAGATGAAACTTATAAAATGATATTTAAAAGAAGGTATTATGGATTATGGTTTAATATTAGATTATTTAGATATTCAAAATAATCAAGTCGTAACACATTTTGATATTACTGATCGGAGTATTGCTTATTCAAACATTGTTCAGCATAGAGAAATCAGAACTATTACTGGAGATGAAGAAGTTGTAAGAGCTCTCTTATTAACTAAGCTTGTTAGAGAACTTGGATATAGTCCAGACAAAATTGAAATAGAAAAAAGCTACAAACTTGGAAGACCAAATGTAAACAGACCAAGAATTGATGTTATTGTCAGAGACACTGAAGGTAATGCTTTTTTATATATTGAACTTAAAAGCCCACAAGAGATTGAAAACAACAAAGATGAAGTTATTGAAAATCAACTTTTTAATCTTGCCTCACAAGAAAGAGGACAAGGTCATGATGTTAAATATCTTGTTTTATATACATTTGAACTGACAGAAAATGAAATTAAAGATAATTGTATGTTAATTGACTATCAAAAATTTACTACTTTTAATGCCTGGAACAATTTAAGAAATTTTGCAGATGAACTGCCTGCAAGATATGGCTTAGCACAAAAAGAACCATTTATTAAAAATGGCACAAAAGATTTAGAAACAAGATTTACTCACGAGCAATTAGATGGACTCAGGAGAAATTTACATAATGTTCTTTGGGGTGGTGGCGGAACAGATGATAACGATATTTTCTCTTCTTTGGTAAATATTATTCTTGCCAAGATTCAAGATGAGTTAGAAAAACAAGATGGAGAAAAGTATGACTTTCAAATTTTTTCATTTAAAAACGGAGAAGAGTTTGAATCTAATGAACTACTTTACACAAGAATAAATAATCTTTACAGAAGAGCCTTGAGACAAAGATTAAATATTAATGATACTAATATATTAAATGAAAGTTTTGTTATAGACAGAAATAGATTTACTTTAGCAAAGCTAAAATATACTGTTTCTGAATTAGAAAAATATTCTTTTACTTTAGGAAATAGTTCGTCAAATGGAAAAGATATACTGGGAGAGTTTTTTGAGACCATAGTTTCAAATGGGTTTAAGCAGTCAAGAGGACAATTTTTTACTCATCTCAATATTGTTAAATTTATACTTTGGGGATTGCAGCTTGACAAATTGGCTATTAATAAAGTAAATAAAAATTTAGAGATCCCATACTTAATAGATACAAGTGCAGGTAGTGGTTCATTTCTAATAGAATACATGAAATTTATTACAAAAGTCATTAAATATAGATTTAGAGATCAAATTTTTAATGCAAAAGACCAACAATTGTTTCTGCAAAGAAATTTTTATCCTGACGAACTAGAAAACATTTGGGCTGAAAAGTATATCTATGGTTGCGAAATAAATCCAAATTTAGGAACAGCGATAAAAGTTAATATGATTTTGCATGGAGACGGGTCTGCTAATATATTTGTCGGTAGTAATAAAGGAGATGGTCTTTTAAAATTTTCAGATTATGAAAAAAAACTAAGTCAGGAACAGGAACCTCAGTTATATAAAAAAAAGGTAAATGATAAAAAGGTAAATGATATAAAGGTATATGATAAAAAGGTAAATGAATCTTTTGATGTAATAATAACTAATCCTCCTTTTAGTGTTAGTTTTGATAATGATACAAGAAGATCATTGAATGATTTGTTCATCTTTGGTAGTAGGAATAATTCAGAAAATTTATTTGTAGAAAGATGGTATCAACTCCTTAAACCAAATGGCAGGCTTGGCGTTGTTTTACCTGAAAGTGTATTTGATACAACAGAAAATAAATATATCAGACTATTTATTTATAAATATTTCAAAGTAAAAGCAGTTGTTTCTTTGCCACAACTTACTTTTAAACCATTCACAAGCACTAAAACAAGTTTACTTTTTGCTCAAAAGAAAACTAATGATGAAGTGCTTGAATGGATTATACATTGGAGTAAATATTCTGAAGAGTGGAAAAGACTTAAAAAAAGTTGTGAAGATTTAAAACAAGTATATCTTGACGGACAAGATCGTAATAGGTATCCAACAATTAGAGATTTAACAGAAGTAGATGAAAAGATTACTCTATTTAGAATGCTTAAAGATTATATTGAGGAAGATGATCAACAACTACAAGTCAAAGAGATTATAGAAAAGTATAAAGATGAGCTAAAAGAACTTTGCAAACATGACAATGATACTACTGATGTTTTTGGTTCTGTAAACACTTGGTGGGTTTTTGGTGAGGTTGCCAAAGAGCTTAATTATAATATATTTATGGCTGAAGTTGAAAATATTGGATATAAGAGAACTACAAGAGGTGAAAGAACAATGCCAAATGAACTTTTTCGTGTAGATGCTAATGGTGAGATTTTGGTAGATGACACAATAATGGAGACAGTTTTAGATCATTTAAGGACTATAGAATGGCATTAAAAACTTTTACAATTGATTTTTCAGAATTAGCCATTGATCCAAAAGTGGGATTAAAGGATTATTCTTGCCTATATAAGAATGGTATCCGTTTGAAAAGTCTTTTGTTAAATCAAAATGTTCAAACAAGTATTAAATCAGGAAGAACACCTTCAAGATTTAATGAAAAATACTGGAATGGTAAAAATGAGTTTTTAACAATGTCAGATGTTGACACAATTACATTTTCTATCAATTCTGAATGTGTTGATAAAATTACTGATTATGCTGTTGAAGAAGAGAGAACTCTTTATCAAGCAAAACAAAATTCTTTGATTGTTTCAAATGCAATGACGGTCGGTTTATCATTTCTTTTAGATAGACCTGTTTTTATAAATCAAAATGTTTTTGAAGTGAATTTAGATGAAACAAAAGTTAATAAAAAATTTGTTTTATGGTATTTGAATATAATTATCAGACCATTGTTTCAAACAACATTTACATCAAAATATTTATCTAAAGATGAACTTGGAAGAATTAAAATCCCATATATTGAAAAAGAAATTCAAGATCGTGTCGTTGCTCAAATAGAGCCTATTGAAAAGATAATTAAAGAACTTAAAGCCCAAGTTACACAAACACAACAAGTAATAAAAAATGTCTTTGCCAGAAAGTTTGGATTTGATTTAGAAAAATTTGAAAATAGTAAAAAAAAGTTTTTTAAATTGAATTTTTCTGACATTAGTAAAAATAATGATTTAAAACTTAATGTATCATCAAATCTAAATTGTTTAAATAATTTTCAGATAGATCATGTTAATTACTATAGAATAAGAAGTATTTCAAAAAATATTTTTCCAGGTGGTGATATGCCGATTAATTTTTCAGAAATACAAGATGATGTATATAGATTTCCTATTTATTCTAATGGAGTTAGAAATTTAGGGATAGTAGGTTATAGTAAAATAGCTAGAGTTGAAGAAGAAGCTACTACAATTTCTGCAAGAGGTACAATAGGATTTGCTGTAGCAAGAAATGATAATTATTTACCAGTCGTTAGGTTAATCTCTGTTATTCCTAATACAAATATTATACTAAACGAATACTTAGCATATGTTTTAAATTTTCAAAATATTGAAAATAGTGGGAATACAATTCCACAATTAACAGTACCAATGGTTGAAAATATAATAATTCCTGTGCCTAGTTTGAAAATCCAACAAAAAATAGTTGATGAAATTAAAAATGAAATAAACAATCAAGATGAAATCAAAAAGAAAATAGAGAAGGAAAGATGTAAGATTGATAAGATTATTAAAGATGTAATTATATAATTATTCCATGTTATTGATATTTATTATGAATTATAGATTAAATCATAACCGCTTAATTGAAAATATCCTAAAATAAGCACACAGCATAATTAACAGGGAGTTCTTTTTCAGAACTCCCTTTATTATATTAGACAAATTTTAATCTAAGGGATAATCCTGATATCCGAGATGATTTACTAAATTTATCACTGTATCTGGTAGTTTTTTTATGTAGTGGTAATCACAATATTCACTGTTTGTATGTTCATAGTGATAACCTGCTGAGATATTGATACTACTAATATTAGTATATTCCGAAAGATGTTTGATATCTGTGCTTGTTCCCTGTACAACTCTGTATGATTCAAACTCCTCTAATCTTGAGCTAAATTTCTCACTCATCAGAACATCATAAGTGGTATAATATGCTAAATCATTTGTTCCTTTTCTGTCAATCTGGATATAATACATAACTTTTTCTTTTAAGAGAGGTTGAAACTGAGTTGCCAAATTTTTTGCTCCTACACATCCAATTTCTTCATTCCATGTAAAAATGAATCCAATTTTGTTATGATATTGTTCATAAAGCTCCAGCATAGTCCAAACGCCGTTTCTGTCATCAGCTCCTAAGATACAACGATTATCATTTATATCATAAGCCTCATATTTTTTTTGATTAACTAACACTACTTCGTGAGGAATTACATTGTATTTTGTGTCAAGGTGAGCAACAAGAAATGGTGCTTTTTGCTTTGGTACAGATACGATAAAAAAGCCTTCTGACTCGATAATCTCTTCGTTAAACTGATTAATAGTCTCAAGAACATAATTGTGTAGCTCTAATTGAGAGAGTTTGTAAATTTTTTCAATGTCGTGTTTCATTTGATTTTTTCCTTTCATTTTTAGGGAATCTTTAGGTGACCTCCAAGATGGAAAAATTCCCTCTTGGAGGTCGGTTGTTTGTTACTTGAAAAATGTTTGTTAAAATATTGAATATTTTTAGTGATTAAGTCTATATGCAGACTTGATTTACAATTAACGAAGTGAATTTAAGTTGAAGATGAATAGCTTGTCTTGTACTGATAATAACGGAGTTACTTGGTTTTGTTTTATTAGTTTCAAAATGTAGTGGCTATGTGATTATATTTTTGATATTTAGGTGTTTTTGTTACAATCAAGGATACTCGTACAATATCAATATTCAACAGTCTTTGTTTTTATCCAAGTCCCTGTTTCCATTAAAAACTTAAGCAGGATGGTTTTGAGGGAATATCAGGATTATTATTATTAATTAGTAAAAAGATTTTTTCTTTTTGTCTAAAAGTCCATAATCAGAATTATCCTGTAATGAACTAATCGAACATAGCTTGTAGATGCTTAATTCTTTTTAATACTCCTTTATCAGATATTTTTTTGCTACACAATTATTATTAACATCATATATTGTAAGTATGTCTGTTTCAATAGTATGTTTTTCAGCATAAGTATTTAAAAAATATTCATCTGTTTTATTTTCGGGTTTACCTGTTGAGACATACTTAGGAACTAAATCCTCTTTGTAGTAAAGGCTGTAATGAAAGGCTTTATCGTAATCGTTTTCATCTAAAATAACAAATTTTGGTCTAACATTATTGCTTAGATACAAAGCCTGATAGGTCGCTAAAGGATCTGAATTAATTAAAAGCAAAGAGTATCTTTTGTTATTATTTTGTAAAATCATCCATTTTGCAAATGTCTTATTAACTCTTGTCTTTTCTTGTTTTAAGTTTTGATTATATATTTTAACATTCCAGTCATCAACATCCAAATCATCAAAATTGATATATTCTTCGTGGATAATTTCAAAATCAGTTACCTCATCTTTAAATAATTTAGAAAATGGAGTTTCTGTGATTGAGTTATTATTATTACAAGCAACAAAACTGTAAGTGTATTTGCAAAAATCAACAGGAAAATTTAAACTTGTAAAATATAATGAATCTTTTAAAATCTTTTTCAGATTAAAATTGAAATTATCGTATGATAGCCAATTAGGCATTACGGTTAATTCCGGTCTGCTAATATTTCTGACATATCTAAAACAAGCATTGTTTTCATCTGCTCTTTCATCATCATTAGAAATAAATATCCCACCCCACATAAACTGTTTTTTAGCAAAATTTTTAAGTCCGTATTTATATGTAGAATATTCATCATCTTTTGTAATGTAAGCCCATTCTAAAAGTGTTGGAAGTCTGTAACCATCAGCAATTGTATCAAAATCAATCTTGCTTTCAGAATTCCAGTTTTTTGGATTAGGATTAGAATTAACAGAATAACAAGGCTTTAAATCATCTTCTAAGCTTTTTAGATTTAAAAATCTTACTGCATCAAGCCAGGTAATTTCTGTATCTTTTTCAAGTGTTAAAAATTGTGATAATTCCTTTTTTGAGATGACATCTTTTTTTAAATAAAGCGAATTAATTTTAACTCTTTGTCCAATCTTTTTTTCATCATCACCGTAATCATCACCTAAATAGTTGAAATCTCCACCTGCAATGTATGTTTCATCAGACAGATTAAACCTGTTTAAGAGATTTAGATATTTTTTAGAAAAGGCAATACTGTTATCAAAATAAAAAGATTTAAGATTTAAGCTGTTTTTTCTTCTGTTATAATGATAAGCACTGTCAATATCATCAATCTGATCAGATAGAAGTAATTTTTTAAACTCAACTTCAACTCTCTTTAGCAAATATTCATAAGAGAAATTATAACCTTCATCGCTATAGAATAATTCAATTAATTCATATATTTTGTCAAATTCCGGTCTTAACTCAAAATTGATTATCTCTTTTAATTCATTGTATCTTGCATAAATTAATTTGATTGCCTCTAATTCCTTTAAGGCAAAATCATACGTAATCTTCATATTAGCAGGACAAAAATACTTTTCCAGAATGTTTAACAATTTTTCATCATCTTTAAATACAGCTTTTATATGGTCAACTAAATTACAGAATTTATCAAAGATAATATCATAAAGCCATACACCATCATAATTTAGTTGATTGATTTTGATAGAGTAAAAATTACATAAATCCATAGCTTTATGGAAATCATCAATTGCATTTTTTTCAATATCAGAAACTTTGATTATGTTATTGTATTTTTCAGGAGCTTGTTGGTACTTATAAAGTCCTCTTAAAAAAAATGCTTCAGCATAATTATTTACTAAATCTAATGCCTTATCAGTGAATGTAATAGCTGATTCAAAATCATTTTTATGATAATATTTTCTGCTGTTAATTAAATAGATAGTGGCTAAATATTCTTTACTTAGCTTATCATTATTTTCTAAAGATTTGATATAATCTTCATCTGTGATTTTCGAAATGATTGCATTATGTTCTTTTTCAAAAGATTCCCATTCAAGATAAACAGGTAGTAAATCTTCAGAAAATTCCAGATACAGTTTTTTGATGAATGGTTTGAGGTTATAAGTTTCATCATTGTTTTTCCTGATTAAGCCTGCTCTACTGAGTTTGAAAGATGAAATTATCTTTTCATCTCCGGTAATTTTTACATTTTGCCATACTTTAATATGGTCTTTGAGTTGTGTGTGAAAGTTCACTTTTTCCATACAATACTCCTTTGTTTAATGATTGGATTAAAATAAATAATCTTAGAGTCTTAACTCTTTGATTAAAATTCGGATACAATTGTGGCAAGGTTTACAAATAAACCTATTTACCTTTTTGGGGGGGTAAGAAAGTAAAAATACGATCAAATTATAATATAACACTATATTTTTAAAAGTCAAGTTTTTTTTTATTTTTTTTCTTGACAATTGATTTTTTGCTGTTATACTATAATTGTAAGAAAGAAATTTAACCTATTTATAATCTCCTTGGAAAAAATGCGATCAGAAATTTTACCATTTAGGAGTTATGATATGTATTATGATGAACGAATGAGAGGTGATAGAGATTTACACAGAAATAATCTGAGACATTATCTCTACATAGAAAGTAAAAGAGAACAAGCAAAATTTGAAAAAACAGTGTTTAGTTACACTAACAATATGAATAAAAACATCTTAGAAGATCAGTACAAAGGATTTGAAAAAGGAGTTTTATTCTATCCTTGTTGCAATAAGGATTTGATATCACCGATAAAATATTTTTCACATCTGGTAAAAGAGTTTTGGTTTGTTGACAAAACAGCTTATCACCGAAATGATAATTACGGTCGAAGAATCAGAAAAAAAGACTATTACCTCTTTTTAGACCAAAAAATTGATTATTATAATTCAATCTTTAATATTGTTCCGGCTCTTCGCAGAGAATACAAAAGACTTGATTTTAAACTTTGGGTACCGGCTTTAACTGTTTTTAAAGAAGATTATAGATATGGTTTAGACTATAGAGGTCGTTACTGTACACCAGGTTGGTCAAATCCTATTGTTTTTACAGAAATATTAGAGCATAAACAAACAGGAAATATTATAACTACTAACCTTAGAAATGGTGATGCAACAGCTTCACTGTTTAAAGATGATTTTAATAAGATTAGTGTTTTCTTTTACAGAGGAGATAGCGATGGAGAAGGTGGTAGCGGAATGAAGTGGTTTTTAAAAGATAAGTTTGGAATGATTGTCGAAAAAATGATTAATGGCGGACTAATAGTTACTGATGGCTCAAACCAAAGAACTAATGGCTCAATAACTAAACCACTTCTTGAAGGTTGGTCCAAAAGTACTAAAGATAAACCTGCTATCACCGAATTAGAATTTAAAATTAATAAAAAATATTATCTTTTAAAATGGGTCGGCTATATTGATAAACGATATGAAGAAACATTAGTTTGGCAATTATACAAAAAATAGAAATAACTAATAATTTAGGCTTCTAAAGCTATTGCTTGTCATCATTTGAGCAATGTTATTGCTTTTTGTTTTAAGTGCTTTTTGGAGCCTTATAGCAATGTTTTTTTGACAAAGATAAAGCTAATAATAATAAAAAAAGGCAGTACTTGAGATTAGTACTGCCTTTGGATTTTTTTAATAATTTTACTTTCTTTTTCGTATTTGATATTTTAAAATACTCCATGTTACCTATAATTTTTTACAATAGTATTTATGATTAAAAAGTGTATTAATCAGTTCTTTTTTCATTTTTTTTTCCTATAAAATAAAATTCAGAATAGAGATTTGCTTCCTAGTTTTTATTTTAAAGTTATTTCTCTAACGTATTATCTTTTCGTCATTGAATAACTAAAAAACGTTATAGAAGTGTATGTACTGATACCCAATTATTTTTGGGTCAATGTCACTTTTAATTATTTTATTTAAAAGATAAGAAACAGTCTGATTTCTTAATTTCTTTATAATAGATTCTGTTTTTAATACATTAACAGGATTATTTTTGATTATTTTAATCTATTCAGTGGTTAAAGTATTTAAAAAATTATTAAGTTTATTTTCTTTATTTTGATTATTAAAATATGTAACAAGTTGTTTTTTTGAAATATTTGACAATTGAGTTCTTGAAAAACTTGGCTAAACTCCATAACAAGTTTTAGTTTTAGTTTTAATCAAATTCTCTATTTTCTCATATTCTTCAGGGTTATTATTAATGGAATTAAAAATAACTCCATCATGTACGCCAACACCATTCTACTCTTGAATCACTGGTAGCATTATTTTTGCTTCCAATTTCTGAAGTTCGTTAGCAAAAGAATCATATTTACTTGAAATTTTACTTAAACTCTAAATGAAATCTGGAAATATATTTTTAATTTTAAAAACATATGAATTGAGATTAATGTTTTTTTTAAATAGAAGATGTTTAAAAACTTTTTCTTTAACTTCTTTTCTAATCATTAGATTATTTTTGACATCTAACTTTTTGTATTTCCAACATTCACCGATTTTTTCATAAAATTGACCTGTCAATATTGCTTTCTACATCTATTTCTAAATTTTAAATCCTTCTTTTTTAATTAAGCAAAGTAAAAAAAAGGTTGACTATTTTTAATGTCAATGTAACCTAAAAAAGGTTTGTCTGAAATGTTTGATTCTAAAGCAAACCTGAGAATAGAGTTCATCCCAGTTAGTATAGAATAATGTCTTTGACTGTTTTTGCCAATAATTACTTTATTATCTTCAAAATTTAAAAGATTTAAAATTGAATGTCTGAAGCTAATTTTTTTAAAATAACAGGGACTTGATGTTTTGAAACTTAAATTTATTAAATTATTTTTTAATTCTTCTGCAGAGTTAGCTTTAATTCTTTTACTTATTATCTTTTGTGCTAAAAATAGTAAAATCTCAAAATTAATTTTGAAATTATTTTTGATATTATCCTAATGCCATTTTACTTGAGTTCTTCTTTTAGTGTATCTTTCAATAAATTTTTCATGGTTTTTTGATTTAATAAAATCTTCTGTATCAATTTGAATTAATTTTCCAGAGAAATGATAATCAGAGATATATCGTTGAGAATAAAAATTTTTTTGGTAACTAATTCCGGGTAAGCCTTTATCATTTATAGGTTGAATAATTTGATTTTTACATAAAATATCAACAATTTTTTTTGATGTTTTTTGATCTCCTGTTATTGTATTTGTTATAAATTTTTTTGATAAACAGACACCTGTACCCTGTGAAATTGTTTGCGATAAACATATTATTCGATGAACGATTAATATTGCATAAAGTTGAATTGACTTAGACTTAAAAAATATTTTTTTTAGATCTGAGTACATTTCTCTCTAAATAATAATTTTCATTTTAACCTCTTTTTTTTTAATTTTTTAATTAATTTACTATATTTCAATATATTATAGTAATTACAATTCCCTATCATTATAGGAAACTATATATATTGTTATTAAGAAACTATTTGAATTAAATTTAAAGCTAAGAAATAGTCTCTAAATTAGTTAATCTACTATATTATAATATATTGTAATATATATATATAATTAAGACGTATGAATAGTTTAACTCAACAAAGACAGAATCAAATTTTAAAGAAGACATATTATATTACATATAGATATATAAGATTAAATATTAATAATAAGAGATGAACATAATAGTATATATTATAAGGATTGATATTAAGAATATACTATTAAGCATTTTAATTATTATAAAATATCAATTTTATTTATAATATTTTCTAAAAATTCAATGATAATTGAATCTAAAAAATGAGTGTTAAAATTAAATTTTTCTTCATCAGTTATTATAATTTCACACCCGTACTTCAGAAAAAGAATCCTGTAAAACTAAAAATCAGTTAAGCTGATGACAGTCTTATTAGAAACAATTATTTTTTTTACCTTATGGTTTAAAACAGAATAGACCAGCTTTAACCAAATTTTTCTCTAATTGAAATTATTACAAAATGCAACTTCATCCAGAATTTCATCAATTTCTATTTCATTCTTTTTAGCAAAATCCAAACAATTAAAAATATCATACTTTAAAGTACAATTTTCTAAGTTTTTCGAAACTCTAGAATATATAACTGTTTTTCTTTTTTGATTACCATTTAGTAATTCATAAATTGATTCGTCGTTATACTAATATCTACCATTTGCTAATTTCTCAGTTTTAATTTTTCCAGTTTTAACATACTTGGTTAATGTCTGTCTGCTGATTTTTAATTTTTTCATAACATCGTTTGTTTTCATTTTTTATTCTCCTTAAAATAGCCTATATATATATATTCTAAAAATATTAGATTTTTAATTTATTTTGTTTTATTTGTATAATATTCTTTATAATAATCATACAACTATTTGAATATTAATAATATATGGATTCTAAAAAAATCT
>CAZJNG010000026.1:0-11775 GCA_964547265.1 uncultured Candidatus Cloacimonadota bacterium
TTCTTAACATATTACAAATCAATAAGATGAGATTCTTCGCAAGCTCAGAATGACATGATCAAACGAGCCGTCAGGGTTACATTTTTTGACATTTTTAGACAGCCTCTAAAGAGGCTGTGCAAGGTTCATAAATATAAACAAAATTTCGAAGAAAAAGTGTCATCCTGAACGAAGTGAAGGATCTCCTTGATTTCTTTAAAGCACTACAAATCAATAAGATGAGATTCTTCGCAAGCTCAGAATGACAGACCAGACGAGCCGTCTGGTTTCCAATTTGAAGATTTTTTCTATTTTTAGACAGCTTCTAAATCCTATGATTATGAGACCTATAAATGATTAACATGTTTCTAAACTGCAAATAATCACATTAAAGTTCATTCAAAAAAAAACAGCAGTTTTTAACTACGGAATTCAGATTTAAATCAATAAAAATTTAACCAAGCAACCACTGACCTCCAAGATGCTTTTTTCCCTCTTGGAGGTCTCTTGTTTTTCAATGGTAGTAAACTCTGAAACTAATACTTGTTTTAACTCAAAAACCTATTATCATGTTATTAAACACTAACTAAAAGGAGTTGAATCATGATTGAAAAACACTATAGCTACAAAAATAGCGATACTAAAATCATTGAAAAGGTTATTGATGATAATAATATCAACTTAAACCATATAATTTTAGAGAAAAACGAATGCCTGCCCGAACATTTCTCTAATTCCAATGTTTACTTGATAATCGTCAGAGGAACCTTAAGCATCCAATTAGCTGACAAGGAAGCTCATAAATACCCACATCATAGTTTTCTCAATATCCCTTATAACATAAAAATGAATATTAGCAATACTGATGATGAGATATTAGAATTTTTTGTTGTTAAATCTCCCAATCCAAAGGATTACAAGAAAGACTAACAAGCAATATTAACATAGATTATTAAGTTTAGTAGAGACACTCCGAAGGAGCGTCTCTACTGATTATTTTACATTATTTCACTTTTTTAAATGAGATTTTATCAAACAAGCTATAGATTACCGGAATAACTACAAGTGTAAAGAAAGTTGCACTAAGCAAGCCACCAATAATAGTAACCGCCATAGGATTTTTCATTTCAGCACCTTCTGCTTTACTAATAGCCATTGGAAGCATACCAATCATAGTGGTCAAGGCAGTAATAAACACCGGTCTCATCCTGTCATAACCAGCTTTAATGAGTGCTTCGTGTTTTTCTACACCTTTATTTCTTAACTGGTTTGTGTAGTCAATCAATACGATAGCATTGTTTACCACAATACCACTAAGCACAATCAACCCGACAAAACTTGGCACCGAAACAGTATGTCCTGTAATAAACAAGGCAATACTAACGCCTATCAAAGACAAAGGTACTGTAAACATCACCACAAAAGGCTGTTTTAGCGACTCAAACTGAGAAGCCATCACAATATAAACCAGCACAATAGAAAGTAAAAGAGCAAGACTAAGGGTCACAAATCCTTCTACCATATCTTTGTAAGTACCACCAAATTCAAGATTATAGCCTATCGGTAAACTTTGCATAAAAGGTTCTATCTGTTTTTGAACTTTTTTTGTAATACCGGCTAAATCTTTACCAATTATATTTGCTGTAATGGTTGCTTTTCTTACCTGTGATTCTCTGGAAATTCTTGTATGACCAACGCCATATTCTGTATCTACCAAATGATTTAAAGGAACACTTACTCCGAGAGGAGAATTTACTCTGATTTCTTTAAAATCTTCAAGAGTACTTCTTTGGTCTGCCTGATATTGCAATCTTATATTGATTTCTTCACCTTTGCTTCTAAAGATTCCTATCACAGAACCTTGTACGGCTGTCCTGATACTGCCGGCAATCTGAGCAGGTGTTAGACCATACTGCATAGCTTTATCCCGATTTACCTTAAAGTGAATCTCCGGACTCCCTTCTGAAAGGCTGTTTTGAATATCTCTTAAATCAGGTACTTCTTGAATCAGTCTGCTTACTTCATTTGATAGCAGTTGCAATTGCTCTAAGTCATTTCCAAAAATCTTTATCTCCACAGGAGATTTAGCGTTTCCTGACATAGGGTCAACTAAGAAGACAATCTCGCCATCTTTTATATCCGGTATTTTTGTTCTTAAGAGTTCCATAATATCTGCATGACTAAGATTTCTATTTTGCTTATCTGTTAACTTTGCCCAAACAATAGCCTCAGCCTGACTTTGAGGATTCGTAGGATCAGCCTGTGCCCCACCTTCATCAGCAGCTCCTGCCATTGAAAGATATGACTCTATACCTTCGGTTTCAGCAAAAACTTGTTCTATCTGCATAATCAAGGCATCCGTTTCTTCTAAAACTGTGCCTTTAGGAAGTTTCACCTGCATCATAATAAAAGGATTATCTGCAACAGGCATAAACTCCGCACCTGTCTGCATAACTAACAACACAGATAAAATAATAAAAAACAAAACCGATAAAAGAGTTTTTACCCTGTGAGCCAGGCAAATTTTCAATAAAATTATATATTTGTTTCTCAGATATTCAAACCATGCGATTGGTTTATGTATATCAATATCTCGTTTAAAAAGTATCGAAGCAAAGGTAGGTACTATAGTTAAAGCAACAACCAACGAAACAAGCAATGAAAAAGCAACTGTTAAAGCCAATCCTCTGACAAGTATTGCTGTCATACCTGTACTGAATACCATAGGCAAAAAGACAGCTATAGTAGTAAAGGTTGAAGCTGAGATGGCTAAGGCAACCTCTCTTGTGCCTTGTATAGCGGCTGACATTCTGTCCATACCTTCTTCTATATGCCTGTAAATGTTTTCTATAACCACAACAGAATTATCTACCAGCATCCCCACACCCAGAGCAAGCCCGCCCAGAGTCATTAGGTTTAAACTGTATTTCATCAGATAAATAGGGATAAAAGTAGCAATCACAGAAACAGGAATAGCAATTGATATAGCCAGAGTTGGTCTCCAGTTTCTAATAAAAAAGTACATTATCATAATAGCCAAAATACTACCGAATATCACATTATTACTGGCATCATTTGTTGTCTTTTCTATAAAAGAACCCATATTATTGATTTCGTGAAAGTGCAAATCATACTGCCCGGAATCATTAAGCCTGTTAAGCTCTTTTTGGATGCTTTTGGTTACTGTTAAAGTATTTGCACCTGATTCTTTAGTAATTATCATTGCTGCAGTGGTTTTTTGATTAGTTCTGACAAAGTATTTTTTCTCTTTAAAAGATTCTTTTACTTTAGCAATATCCCTGATTCTGACAATACTTCCATCTTGATTAACTTTCACTGGAGTATTTTCAATCTCTTCAATGCTCTTATACTCTGCAAGAGTTCTCACATAATAATCTTTTTGATTGATATTCAGGTGACCTGCTGAAACACTTTGGTTTTGTAGCATTACAGCCATACTGACATCATCGAGACTGATTTTATACTTTTCAAGTTTAAATTTATCAACCAATATTTGCTTTTCAGGTTCGTCACCACCAAAGATATTGATTGAAGCTACACCATCCAATCTCTTTAATTTATTGCTGATATCATCCTTTAAAACCTTTTGCAACTGATATGAGTTTTCCATACCGGTCACACCATAAACCATAATAGGTATCTGTGCAGTGTTAAATTTCATTACCATTGGCCTGCCAACTGAATCAGGCAAGCCGTCAATCATCATATCTATTATATCTCTGATATCCTGAGCTGAAGCATCCAAATCACTGCCCCATTCAAACTCTACCATAATTATAGAATAATCTTCTGTACTTTCTGAATTGATTGACTTAACATTTTTTACGCTCGCTAAAGCCATTTCAATATTTGAAGTAACTATAGACTCCACATCCTCAGGTGAAGCACCAAGATACGCAGTAATTACCGTTATGACAGGATAGTCCATCTCCGGGAACACATCCAAACCTAAACGAGTATATGATATCACACCAAATATTATTATCATTATTGTCATCATTAAAATCGTTATCTTATGATGAACTGAAAAATCACTTACAAACATCTCTACCTCTTAATTACTAAACTCAGTTACAGGATAATTATCATCTAACCCGGAATTACCTTCTATAATCACGATTTCTCCGTCTTTAAGACCGGAAACAACCTCAACGAAATGCCTGCTTACCATACCCGTTTGTATCTTTCTGTAATGTGAACGGTTGTCCTTGACCATAATCACAGTATCTTCATCAATTAAAGCATTCTTTGGAATCATAACCACATTTTCCTTATACTCCGGAATCAATTCTACTAAAACAAATTGATTGTTTCTCAACTCACTCTCAGAATTTTTAAAGTCAACCTTTACCCTACTCATACCTGTAAGCCTGTCATTTTCCGGTGAAATAAAACCAATCCTACCATCAATAATTGTCTGATTTGCTCTAATTCTTGCTTTTTGGTCTTTCTTTAGAAGCCTTACATCATTATCCGAAACAAACACATCTATGCTCACATCACCTTCACTAATTATCCTGAATAAACCTGCTTCTCCTGTGGCACCCATCATTATCGGCTCATAAAACTCTAATTCCTTCATACTTACATTTGAGACAATCCCTGAAAACGGTGCCCTTACTTCCAGATTTTCTTTTGCGAAATCAAATGAGGTCTTGGCATTAATCCATTGTGTTTCTATCTCTTCAAAAGTCTTTAAGTCAATTGCTTGCTCATTAAAAAGAATTTGAGCTCGTTTATAGTTTTTATCAGCAAAATTAAAGTTCGCTTCAAATTGCTCTAAGCTATTTTTATCAATCTTTGCCAGTAACTGATTTTGCTTAACGAAATCACCTTCTTTAACAAATATCTTTTCTATTTTGCCTGAAATCTTTGGAGTTACGACAATTACTTTGTCATATTTCACATATCCGGAATAGTTTAAAATGTTCTCTATATCTCCGATAAAAGCCTGAGCTGTTCTGACATATCTTGCTCCTGAAAACAAGTCGTTATCTTTTGTTTCTTCTTCTTTTTTACATGATATAAAAGCCAGGCTTATGACTGTTATCATTATGACGAATAAGATTTTTTTATTCATTTTACTTCCCCTGTAAATTTATTTAAATTACTTTTATTAATTATATAATCGTAGATACTGTTTGTGTATTGAATCTCAGAATCCTGAAAAGAGCTCTGTGCTTCTGTAAGTGCAAGATTTGTAGCCATCCCTTGTTGATAAAGCCTTCGGGTAATATTTAAAGCCTTTTCTGCTAAACTATATGATTTTTTGCTTTGTTTTACTGTATGGCTAGAACTATCATGATCATACCAGGCTTGCTTAGCAAGGATATCTAAACCTTTTGTATTTTCTTCAATCTGACTCAGCTGTGATTTAATCTGATACTGCTGTGCTTTATAATTGGTATAATTTCTGCCACTGTGAAACAACGGGATACTTATATTAGCCATTATCTGCCAATTGTCGTCACCTTTAAAATTTAACTTATTGTCGTTCTCAATCTCATAATTCATACTCACAAACAAACTTGGCATAAAATCAGCCTTTGCAATCTTATCTAAGTGATTTAATGTCTGCTTACCTTTTTGGAGATTATCAATATCATAATTACCTTTCTGTACTTTCTCAAGATATTCAAGCATTTGCTCTCTTTTTTCTACCTGAGACATTGTCATATAAGAGCTAATCTCGGCACTAATATCTTCAAGTTCAATAATTTGTGGCAAAGGGATATCGTATGTGCTGTCTAAATTTAACACCAAAGCCCAGTTATCTAAAAGTAGTTTCATTGCGGTATCTGTCTGAATTATCTGATTCTCAATCTCAATAATCTTTAACTCCCACTGCATAACATCGGTTTCTAAGCCAATGCCATTGTTATATAAAACCTCAGCATTAGACTTAATCTCTTCACATAAGTTTTTATGGATTTGTAAGGTTCTCAAGATTGCCTGTGTTTTTAAAATCTGATAATAATACTCAGTTACTTTAGCAGAAAGCTCTTTAAGTTGTTTCCCATAGTTATTTTTACTTATTTCATACTGAAGTTCTGCAATCTTGCTTGCATTATAAATCTTTCCTCCGGCAAATAAAATCTGTTCAAGTTGTATTGATGTGTTAAAATTCTTTCTGTCCTGTTTAGTCTCGGGAATTACAGCACCTCCTAAGTCTATCTCAGGCATAAGAATCCTCTCTTTATCCAAAATAACCGCTGTTTGATTAAGGTTAAGTTTTGGTAAAAACTGAGTCTTGGAGTTACGCGATGACCAACGAGCAGATTCCATTTCATAAAATGAACTTTTCAAGGTGTAATTATTCTCTTTTGCTAACTCAATCGCATCATTAAGATTGATAAAGGTTTCGGCATAGATTAACTGCATTATTAACAGCAATATACATATTAATATTATTTTTTTCATTTCTCCTCTTTTACTCTGATAGGTTGATTCCTGAAAAAAGCATATCAACAGTTGCTTTGATATCCTCACTTATCTTTTCTTCTGAAAGCTTATACATAAATCTTTTATAAACAAAGCCCTGACAGATTGATAACACAACAGTACTTAAAGTGTCTTTATCCCTGTCATTAAGATTATAATATCCCAATAAAGTATTTATGACATTCAGCTCAGCCAATAAAAGCTTTTCTGACTCCTGATGAACAATCCCATGCAAATGGGTGTTCTCTGTAGAATTTAAGACATTATATTCCGATAAAAACTTATAAGCTTCACTTACCCTATAAGTCAAAAATCTTATTAACTTTTCTTTTAATCCTTCTTCATGCCGGATTATCTGCATCTGTTCACCGACAAAATCATCAAACTCTGATTTTAACACATCAATCACTAAATCATTCTTGCTTTTAAAATAATAGTACAATGAATTCTTTTTCATCCCCATACGCGAAGCAATATCTTCCAAAGTGGTTTTACTTAGACCGTACTGTCTAAACACTGTTTTTGCTGTTTCTATAATCTCTTGTTTCTTGTCCATTATTCTCCCTTTAGAACTTTTTAATCTTTTGTTCTAAAAACCAGAAATAACAAAATCTGTCAAGATAATTTAGAAAATTAGTTTTACAGTAAAACTACAAGCAGTCTGAAAAGCTTACATTTAGCTAGCTTTGTTCAAGAAACATTTTAATGGCAAGTTCACCAATCGGAGAAAAGGTGTTTTTGCTGACAAACTCATTAAGTTCATCAGTTTTAATATAACGATATTCTGAATGTTCGTCATAGTCTTTTGCCAAATTTATTATTGACCTAAGTTGTTCTATTCCAATACTTAATCTTGCTTTAAATAAAAATTCAGGTTTGTTATTATAGATGCTCAAACCAAAGCCTGTACAGACCAAATCATTTATTTGATTTTCTGAGACATTAATTTCTTCCTTAAGTTCTTTGAGTATAAGGTCATAAGGATGTTCAGGTTCAAGTAAATTATCATCTTTTGATTCAACTGTACCACCCACAACATGCCATTGAGCTGTTCCTTCTGCTAGTTTATTGCTTCGTTTTCCTACTATGCAGTAGTCATCACTTGTAATAGGAACCACACAAGCAGCCAGGATATTGGCAAGATTATTTTTATCTTTGATTATCTTGATATTTTGGATATTAGTACCGATATAACTCTTATAATCTGTAGGCTGAACTTTTAAGACTAGCTTATCATTTAGAAGTTTATAATCACACAAGCTATACACGATGCCATTATAAAGATATTTCTCAGGATTGGGCGTTGATTGTTGAAGTTTTTCCCAGGTATCTTCTATTAATTGCTTAATATGTTCAGGATAATGTTTTAACTCTTTAGAAGTTTCAAAGACAATATCTTCTCTGGAGAATCTCTTATTTATCAGGCATTTATAAGTCATTTTGTAAAAGCCTAAGTCTTTGATTAAAAGTTTTAAATATTGCACCCGTATCAATTTCAGAGATTGATAAATGTGCTATATATTGATATTGTCTATACCTTAAACTCCACAGATTAAAGATAAACTTTCGACTTCTTCTGAAAATTAATGGTCTTTGAGTAGCTTTAATTCTTTTATAAATCACCTCAAAAGGAGGGTTCAAAGCAATCAAAATCCAACGGCTAGTGTTTTGTTCAGCACTGCATTTCCATTTAAACTGCTTAATCAGTTTTTGGTTTGCTTTGCTGATAAAGGTACCTCCGCCGGAGGCAATAATCAAAAGTTTATTATCATTATAGGTTGAATATACCAAATGTTTTAAAACCTGTCTCTCTTTTCTTCGAAAATGTTTCTCGCCTTTATCTTTAAAAATCTCCGTGATTGTCGTATTTTCCTGTTCTTCAATCACTTGATCCATATCAAGAAACTCACAGGAAAGTTCTTGAGCTAAAAGTTTGCCAATACAAGTTTTTCCTGCACCCATAAAGCCAATCAGACAAACAATTTTATCAGCTAAAAAAAGTTTATTATGTTCATCTAGCAAGTCAGACATTATTATCTTTCTTCTCTAAAGTAAGCTTCTCCGAGCGATTTTGGGGGGTTGCTTTCTTTAGATTTCTTGATAGAACTTATTATCAGAACAATAGTAGTAAACAGATATGGCAGCATATCAATTATGTATCTGGAGATAAAAATATTCTGAATTCTAAAGCCTATAATATCCAAGCCACCGAAAAATACAGCAGCTAAAACAGCATAATAAGGATTCCATTTGCAAAAGATAACCAGGGCAATAGCAATCCAACCTCTGCCGGCTGTAACATTTTCCTGCCAGGCAGGCACATACACTAAGGACAAATAAGCACCGCCTAAGGCACATAATATACCTCCTATGCCAATATGCAAATACTTATAAAGAGTGATGTTTAAACCTGCGACATCTGCTGCCGCTGTATTTTCACCTATAGCTCTCAGGTTTAACCCATACCTTGTGTTGTATAAATAAACGCCTGTTACGATAGCTATTAAGTAAGCAAAGTAAACAAATATTGAATGGTTAAAGACTACATTGCCTATAAAAGGAATATTTGACAAAAGAGGTATCGGTCTGTTTGCAAAAAACAAACTCACTTGTTCAGGTACAACTTCACCGACCAAAGTTTTTCCCAAAAAGCCTGCAAAGCCGGTACCGAATATTGTCAGTGTCAGCCCTGTTACAACCTGATTAGTTCTGAGAGAAACTGTCAAAAAGGTATAAATAAAAGCTCCTGCAAGTCCGGCTAAAGCAGCACCTGCCAATGCAAGGTAAGGATTATTTGTTTTTAAGGCTACATTAAAGCCTATGACAGCACCCATGAGCATTAGACCTTCGACGCCGAGATTTAGATTGCCCACTTTTTCAGTAATAATTTCACCTAAGATAGCAAGGAGAAGGGGAGTTCCTGCGATAACTGCAGCGATTAAAAAGCTTTCCATTATGATTCCTTTGGTGTATTGAAATGTAATAATCTGAATTTCTGAATCGTAACCTTATATCTGATAAAAAATTCACTGCCCAGCACAAAGAATAATAATAAACCCTGAATGATTTCAGCCGCTGCTTGCGGAATCTGAAAAGCCATTTGGATAAAGGTACTACCCTGCAACATAGCGGCAAAAAGAAAGCTGACAACCAGGATTACAGGCACGCTAAGCCCTGCTAACCAACTGGTGATGATAGCTGTAAATCCAACTCCGCCGGCAATGTTCATAGAAAGAGTTTTATTGACACCGGATACTTGTATCATCCCCACAAGTCCGGCAAGTCCACCACTTATAAATAGATTTATCAAGATAACTGCAATAACGCTTATACCTGCGTATCGTGCAGTATTTTCACTTTCTCCGACGACTTTTATTTCATAGCCTAGTTTACTGTGATTGATAAAAAAGTAAAAGACTACACTTACAACAAGCATTATAATCCAGCCAATATGTATCCCAAAGACTTCAGGCAGAACCGCAGACGGTACAAAATTAGGTATCTTAGGGAAGCCCATAGCTCTCGGGTCTTTCCATGGTCCGTACTGAAGATAGACTACCCATTTTAGAGCAATATAGTTCATCATTAGAGTAAAGATTGTCTCGTTTGTATTAAATTTTGCTTTAAAAAATGCAGGGATAAGTGCCCATATACCACCACCAATGATACCGGCTATCATCATCAAAGGGAGCATAAGAGGTTTACTCAATCCTGTGAAGGTCAATGCAACAAAAGAACTAAAACAAGCGCCCATGATAATCTGTCCTTCTGCACCAATATTCCAAAATTTCATTTTAAAAGCAATCCCCACAGCAATCGAAGTAATTGCTAATGGTATTGTTTTTATAATTGTCTCAATAAATCTATATTCTGAACCAAATGCACCTTTAAATAAAGCACTAAAGACTTCAATAGGATTATGTCCAAGAATAGCAATGAATAAGCCTGTCACTAACACAGCCAAAATTATCCCTGAAAATCTGACATATAAATTAAATAATTTGCCGGGTGTATTTCTTTTAGAAATTTTAAACATAGTTATACTCTGTTAATATGGAGTTAAATTTATTATTCAAGTCTTTCTCCTGTCATCATAAGTCCGATTTCTTCTTTAGTCACATCTTTAGCGTTGACAATGCCTGTAACTTCACCTCGACACATAACCATTATCCTGTCAGATATTTCCAATAATACATCCAAATCTTCTGCTACATAGATAATACCTACACCTTTGGCTTTTTGTTCATTAAGTAAATCATAAATCAGGTAAGATGATTTAATGTCAAGTCCTCTGGTAGGGTAGGCGGTAATTATAAGTTTTGGACTACAGTCAATTTCTCTACCGAGCAGAACTTTTTGAATGTTTCCACCCGATAATTGCTTGATAGGTGTGTATATACTTGGTGTTTGAACTCCTAACTTAGCGACTAAATCTTCGGTTCTTTTTTTAGAAGGTTTTTTATTGATGAATAAGCCTTTTTGATGATAATAGTCTCTTAAAACTATATTATCAACCAGGCTCATGCCTGCGACTAATCCCATTCCCAGCCTGTCTTCAGGCACAAAGCCTAAGACGATACCTAAGCCTAAAATCTTTCTATATCCTAGTCCGACAATATTTTGACCTTCAAAGATAATTTCTCCTGATTGTATTTTTTCAAGGCTCATAATAGCTTCGCAAAGTTCTTTTTGACCACTTCCGGTAATGCCTGCCACTCCTAAGATTTCTCCTGAAGAAAGGCTAAAACTGACATTATTTACTTTTGGGACATTCTCAAAATCAACTACACTTAGATTATTTACATGAAGGATTTCTTTTTGGATAGGGTAAGTAACTCGGTTTATGCTTAAATCAATTGATTGCCCAACCATTAGATCCGTAAGTTGTTTGATATTAGTTTCAGCAGTTTGGACATCGCCTACGATTTCACCTTTTCGCATAATTACGACACGATCGCTGATTTCCATAACCTCATTTAGTTTATGTGTGATGATTAAGACAGAACATCCCCGTTCTTTCATTTTTCGTAATACTTTAAAAAGCTTTCTTGTTTCCTGAGGAGTGAGAACAGCTGTTGGTTCATCTAAGATTAAGATATCAGCACCATAGAAAAGGACTTTTAGTATTTCAACATTTTGCTTTTCACCTACCGACATATTATAAACTTTTTTATCTGGGTCAACAGTGATACCAAAATGATCGGACAGTTCTTTGATTTGTTGAGTTAGTTTTTTCTCATTAATAAAGAGATTGGTTTTACGCCCAATGATAATATTTTCTTTTGCAGTCATTACTTCTACGAGTTTAAAATGTTGATGAATCATACCAATACC
>CAZJNG010000027.1:0-11078 GCA_964547265.1 uncultured Candidatus Cloacimonadota bacterium
TCATCAGAGGAACAGGAGCAGCTCTTTTACACTCAAGTGCAGTTATTGTGTTTAGCATTAGCTATTTCTTTTTAAAAGAAGTTTCAAAAGCAAACTATTTCCTTGCTTTGATACCGGCGGTTATTCTTCATTCTGTCTTTAATTTACCTGTACTGCCAATTATTCCAAAGGTTTTTACACAATTGATTTTATTGCCGATTATTGTGTACATACTCTTTACTTTAAGCGAAAATAAACTAAAAATCTGGATGGAAAAAGACTTTATGGCAGACTTAGAACTGTTGGAAATGATAAAGTCAGGTCAGTTTTCCAATACAAAACTAGGAGAATATCTGGCTAAACTCTCAGAAAATTTCCCACCTTTAGTAAAAGTTGATATGTTTTGTTACACTACTTTGTATATAGAACTTAGTTTTCTTGCAAAAGGAATACTACTGATGAGAGAACTAGGGATAGAACAATCACTTGACCAATCAGCACAAGATAAACTTAACGAACTTAAAAGTTTAGAAAAGCAAATAGGAAAAATTGCACTAAGAACCCTGAAACCTCTTTTACCTAACTTTGACAAAAAGATGTGGCAAGTATTATTTTTAAAAGATAATGTCTAAGTTACCAATATTTACCTGATTCATAATAATTAACTATCATCATGGAGTTTAATAATATAAAAAGAAATATATATACTTGTTTATTACCTATAGCTTAATTCAAGTTAAAGTATTTAATGCCTGACTTTCAGTAATAAAAAAAACCGCTATTAAAAATATTTATTTTTACTATGTCCAAATATATATCAAATCATATTAACTTGCTATTGGATATTTATTTTTGATATAATCAAATATTCTTTTTACCTAGATTATTCAATTATTTACACCATAGTTATCAACCATTAATTGCCTTATCATGAGAGTTTATGAAATATTCATAATAATAACATAATTTTAAGGGGGTTTTGTTATCTAAACTCCAATGTATTACTAAATTCTGAGATTAGTTTGCAAAGTAAAATCATAAATTCATAGTTAGAAGTATCATAAGCTGTCTAAAATGAAAAAAGTCATCAAACTGGATACCGGATGACTCGTCAGGTCAGGTCATTGTATTTTGTTTTTATCTTGTTAAGAGATATAAAGTAGTACTTAATCTTATCTCTTCTCTCATAGAATATATTATTTTTTTTGAAGATGAAGTCTTTACTTTCCAAGTCAAAGACTTCTAAATTACAAAGAATCCAACTAATTAAATAAGAGATAAGATTAATTTCAAAAAATTTTACTCACTTCACTACAATCAAGATTCCAATTTCAACAAAAAAAATCAATATCTTGTTGACAAATAATGATAAGTTTTTATTTTTTATCATAGGAGACTCGATGAAATCAATTAATAGTGATACCATAAAACACAAAGTAATAGAAAAATTATCTAAAATCGGATATATACCTGAAGAAACATTAAAGCAACACCTCACAAATAGCATTGCCAAAGAAGATAATACCAGAGCTAAAGATATTTTAAACCAACTTGTTAATAATATCGACATTGCAAAAGATAAGAATTTTCCTCTTTGTCAGGATACAGGATTAGTTGTCTTTTTTGTTGAAATAGGGCACAAGGTGAACATTAACGGTGATTGTATAAATCAGTGTCTTAATGATGCAGTTAAAGAAGCTTATAATATAAACAATTACAGGCATTCAGTAGTATCTGACCCAATTCAAAGAGAAAACACCAAAACAAATACTCCTGCAATTATCCATATTGAGCATTGTTCAGGCGATATACTTAATATCACCATGATGCTTAAAGGCGGAGGTTCTGAAAATATGTCAGCCTTAAAGATGTTAAAGCCTTCTGATGGCATTGAGGGAATAAGAAATTTCGTATTAGAAACTGTCAAATCAGCCGGCGGAAATGCGTGTCCACCACTTTTTGTAGGTGTAGGAATCGGGGGTAATTTTGAAACTTGCGCATTTTTAGCAAAAAAAAGTCTTATGAGAACTGATGATTTTATAAATCCTAATGATTTCTGGCTTAATGAAGAAGAATATTTACTCCGGGAAATTAATAATTTACAAATAGGACCTTTAGGTCTTGGAGGCAATACCACAGCTCTTAAAGTAAATATTGAAACTATGCCTTGCCATATAGCCTCCTTACCTGTAGCGGTGAATTTAGAATGTCATTCACATAGATTTGCAAAGATAAGCTTTTAAGGATTTACAATGGATAGTATCAATATTAATCTTCCAATTTCTCAAGAAATTATTAAAACATTGAATGCCGGACAAAAGGTTTTTCTTTCAGGACAAATACTCACAGCAAGGGACGCTGCTCATAAAAGAATGATAGAATACATAGAAAATGGCAAGAGGCTGCCTTTTGATATACAAAATCAAGGGATATACTACTGCGGTCCTACACCGGCTAAACAAGGATTTCCTATTGGTGCCTGCGGTCCTACTACTTCCGGCAGAATGGATGCTTATGTAAAAACTTTGTTTGAAAACGGCTTAAAATTTATGATCGGTAAAGGTAATCGTAATCAGGAAGTCAAAGAATCAATAGTTAAGTTTCAAGGTATTTACTTTATCGCAACAGGTGGTGCAGGAGCCTCATACGCACAATGTGTAAAAAAATGCCAATGTCTTGCCTGGCAGGATTTAGGAGCTGAGGCAGTATATTTACTTGATATTGAAACATTTCCTGTTTATGTAGGTTTAGATATATATGGCAAAGACATCTATTTATAAAATATACTTTATAATATAAATCAATTAGGAGTTTTAATGAAAATTATCCTCAGTAGAAGTAATTTCGCACCACAAAATTTAGCAGGTGAAGAATATTTGTTTAAAAATTTCAGTGACAATGTCTTTTATTTATACATTAATAATCCTTCCATTATCGTAGGCAGAAAACAAAATACGATGGCAGAAATAAACTATAATTATATAAAAGAAAACAATATCCCCGTTGTGCGTAGAATGTCCGGCGGTGGAGCAGTTTTTCATGACTCAGGCAATCTAAATTTTTGTTTTATTATGAGAAATCAAAACAATATTGAAAATGACTTTTCAAAATACACTCTGCCAATTATTGAAGTTTTACAATCAATAGGCATAAATGCCAAACTTGAAGGAAGAAATGACTTAACAATAGAAGGGAAAAAGTTTTCAGGTAACGCTAAATACTTTTCAAATAAAACCTTATTACAGCATGGCACAATACTATTTACTTCCAAACTATCAGACTTATCCAAAGCCTTAACAGCTGATCCTGAAAAATTTAAAGATAAAGCAGTCAAATCTGTACAAAGCAGGGTAACAAATATCTCAAGCCATCTCAAAGAAGATATTAGTCTAAATCAGTTTACAGATTTATTAATTAAACATATCACTCATACTTTTAACGATGAGGAAACTAGAGAATCTGCTGAAATTTATGAGTTTAACGAGAATGATTTAAGTAGTATCAATAAACTTGTAGAAGAGAAATATAACAACTGGGAATGGAATTTTGGAACCTCTCCTGAGTATAATTATATAAAAAAAATTAGGACAGCCGGTGGTAGTTTGCAAGCTTCTATGATTGTAAAAAAAGGTATTATACAAGAATTGAAATTCTTTGGAGACTTTTTTAGTAAAAAAGATATTGACAAATTTGAAAAACTTTTTAATAATACTACACATGACCATAAATCTATTAATGACTTGTTAACTATAAATAAACCTGAGGATTACTTCTTTAATATTAATACTGAAGATATCTTAAGTGTCTTGTTTTAACCTGAGAAAGGATATTTTTTATGATTTTACCTAACTATGAGTCGGGAAGCATTGTAAATTTAATCAGTTCAATTTTAAAATACTACAATGTAAAACAAACAAAAAACTTTATGTATAACTATGAACCTCTTCCAAATTTTGATTTGCCCGAGCATAGAAGATTGGTATTAATAGCCATAGACGGTTTAGGATTAAATTTCTTAGAGCAATTAGGAAAACATACTCAATTCTATAAACATACAAAAACTCATCTAACATCAGTCTTTCCATCAACAACATCAGCTGCACTAACTTCTCTAATAACAGGTCAAGCTCCATTACAACACGGATTAACAGGTTGGTTTATGTATTTTAAAGAGCTTGCTACTGCATCTTTACCGCTCCCCTTTTCTCCTCGTTTTACTGACAAATCATTTGATAGTTTTGATATAGATATAAATTCAGTTTTTAATTTTGAAACTATCTTTCATCAAATAGACAAACCAATGCTTATTGTTTGCCCTGAACAAACTATTGATTCAGCTTTTTCGAACTATTGTTTTCATGATAAAGAAAAAAGAGGTTACAAGGAAATTAAAGATTGTTTTGATATTATTAAAACACAACTTTCCAGTCACCCTGAAACAGAAATGATTTACTCATACATACCACATTTTGATGAAACAGCTCATAAATTCGGAATAAATTCAGCTGAAGCTGTCGATGTGCTTAATCATATAGATGAATTGTTTTCAGATCTAATCAATTTTAACCGGGACAAAGAAACACTTTTTATCGTGACTGCTGATCATGGCTTGATTGATACCGGCTCTGACCGAATCCTAAAAATTTCAGATTATCCTTCTATACAAGAATGTCTTATCTTACCTCTTTGTGGAGAACCTCGTGTCCCTTATTGCTATATAAGACCTTCTAAAATTGATCAATTCCATCATGCTGTTAGTGATCATCTTGGCTCTTTCTGCGATAGATATAGTTTAAATGAAGTTCTAAACAGACCTCTTTACGGACTGGGAAAAAGAAATCCTAAGCTATCAGATAGAATCGGAGATGAAATACTCATTATGAAGGAAAACTATATCCTTACAGATAGTATTTTAAATGAAAAAACAAAAGATTTTATAGGTTATCATGGTGGTCTTACCAAAGATGAAATGCTTGTGCCTTTAATATCATATTTAGCTTAGGGGGAATAATGAGAATTATTATTACGGTTATGATAAACATACAAAAAAAAGTATTGACTTTATATCCCTTGTCAACTTTTTATCTCTTTGATAATATTTAATTCATTTTCAATCTTAAGGAATCTCATATATGTTTTATACTAATTTAATTTATGAATTTTTACTAGTCTTTGTGTTAAGCTTTGTTTTTGTTTATAATCTTACACCGTTAATAATCAAATTTGCATACAAAATAAATTTTGTTGATAATCCAAACGCACGAAAAGTTCATAAAAAAGCTATCCCCTTATTAGGCGGATTAAGTGTATTTATAGGTTTTTTTGTTTTAGTTCTCTCAGAGACATTAATTAATCCTGCTCATAGAGCATCTATTGGAACTTATGGATATTTATTTAGTGCATTGATGATAACTGTTGTGGGTTTGATAGATGATAAATTTGGGATGTCCCCATTGTTAAAAATGTTATTGCAGATTGTGGTATGTCTGATTTTTATTCATACTAACGGACTTTACTATTTATTTGGTAATATTTGGATAACAACTCCTATAATCATCCTTTGGATGACCGGTTTAATGAATGCCTTTAATTTTTTAGATAATATGGATGGAATACTTGCAGGTATGTCAGGAATACTTGCTCTGGCATTTTATGCAGTTAGTTTTTTAACAAAAACACCTTCAATGGCACATTTAAATAATTACATTTCTCTGCTGGCATTAGCATTTGCAGGGTCAGTATTAGGATTCTTGCCACATAACTTTAATCCTGCCAAGTTATTTTTGGGTGATGCAGGAAGTATGTTTATTGGATTTTTTCTATCAACCATGGGTATTTTAACCGGAAAACTTGCAGTAAATACAATGCAAAATTCTATTTACTTTTTATTGCCTATACTTATACTTTCTTATGCAATATTTGATATTTGCTTAGTTAGTATCACAAGAAAAAGAGATGGCAGAAGAGTTTCACAAGGCGGAAAAGATCACTCAACTCATAGAATTGGAACTGCAATGCAATCAACAAAATTAACAGCAATTGTAGTTTATTTATTAAATTCTATAATCGCACTCACAGCTGTTATTGTGTTAAAAATGAATTCAGTAATTCTATTAATTGTATCTACAATAATATTTGTAATTGGTTTTCTCTTTTTTGGCAGAAAACTCGACCAAATACCTATTGTTATTCCTGAAAATCAGTTAAAGAAACAGGTGTAACATGAGATTTAAAATACTGGGTAAAGGCTCCGGGATGCCTGAGTTAGGGAAAAAACACTCATGTATTTACATAAATCAAGATAAATATAACTATCTTATAGATTGCGGAGAAGGCACAAGCCAAGCATTTTTGGAAAATAACTTTGACCCAAACTTGATTGATTTTATTGTAATAAGTCATTTTCATCCTGATCATATATCCGGAATCTATATGCTGATTCAAATGTTGTATCTAAAAAAAAGGACAAAGACTTTATATCTATATCTGCCTGAAAACCTTGACTTTTTTTTAAAATCTCTTGATATGTTTTATTTATTTTCTAAAAGAATGTCATATCAAGTAGAAATTAACAATATTACTGCCTTAAATACCTTTTATCCAAAAATTTTTGCTAATAAAAATGACCATCTAAAAGGTTATAAAAGCTTTGTTGAACAAAATCAACTCAATAATGAGTTAATCTCTTACAGTATAAAAATTGAAGAACAAAATGAATTTTTTGTATATACATCGGATATTAGTTCAACAGCCTCAGTTATGGATTTTATAATGAATTCTAATATTTGTATCGTTGATGCTATGCATCCAAGTATCAATGAACTTCAAGAACTTAAACATGTAATAAAAAATCAAATAATCCTTACTCATTGTCAAGAAGAATTATTTAAAGACTTAATTCATAGGGAGAAAAAATTTGAGCTTGCAGATGATAAAAAATTTTATAACTTTAATTAGTATCTTTTTTTTGTTTATCTTTTTACCGGCATGTCAGGTTTCCGGATATAAAGACATAGAAAAGATTTCTCAAACCGGTAACTACACCCTAACTATCGAAGAAATCGATAAATTGCTTTTAACAGAAAAAAATGGTTATTATCAGACACTAGCCTTACTGAATCGTTCAGAAGCATATTATCAATTAGGCTTGACTGCTTTGGAAAGAGGTAATACAAATCTGGCAATAAGACTTCTTTATATTGCAAATTCTGATGAAGCAGATGAAAAAATTATTGAAGCTTATGAGAAAAGAATTGAAGAATTTAATAATTTAAGTCAGATAGATAATATTCTGGCTGTTTATACTTATATTATAAATAATCTTTATGAATCTCCAAGAATACCTGAATATTTATTTAAAAGAATGGAACTTACCCTTAATCATTATAATAATTCAGTAAAAGTATGGGAAGATTTCGTTACATTAAATGATAACTTTCCGGAAAGTGAATATATTCAACCTTCAAGTAATATAGTAAACACTTTTATTTCTACAAAAATAGATTCTATCTTCAATCAAAAAGAAAATCATGAAGAAATATCAAATCTTGTTGATGATTTGTTGTTTATAAGAAATTATCCGACTGCCTTTGAAAACTATATTAATGAAAGGATAGCAGATATTTATGTCTTTCATGCTGAAAGACTTATTAAAGAAAAAAAGTATATTCAAGCAGAAGAAAACTTTAGAATAGCTCTGAAGTATGATGAATCAGAAAGAGATTATATAGAAAAAAGACTAAATGATGTATGTGATTTATTTATTGTCGAAGGTGATAATTATTTAAAAAATAAAGAAATTGATTTAGCTATCAGATCATACAGAAGAAGTTTTCGTATAATATCTGATTACGCTAAAGCCATTCGGGCTATACAAAATGCAGAACAAAGAAGAGAAGATATAAAACAGGCTCAACTTCTATATTCAGAAGCACAACAACTTCAAAGAGCAAAAGAGCTTGAACAAGCTTTGAAAATTTATAGGCAGGCTAATTCTTTAGATCCTATGGATATTTATCAAAAAGCGATATCTGAGGTTATTAATTTAATTGAGATTGAAAAAGATCCTCAAGGTTTTGCTCTAAAAATTATTAAAGAACATCAAAACGGTAAAATACTTAAAGCAGTTGAAGCTTTAAGAAATGAACTTTATGGTATATGGGGAAACGACCTTAGAGATTCCGGATGGCGAGTTGTTAGAGCTGTTGGTTTGAATCGTATGGAAATTCGATATGACTTAATAACTCCTGATTCAAATAATTATCTTGCATGGCAAGTTAATATGAAAGATAAACAAGTTATACCTCTTAATCGTCTAACTGAGAACTTATCGGAGACAAAACAATGAAAAAGATAATCATCCTTCTATTTCTTATGCTTACTGTTATCTCTTGCTTTGCTCAAGGATATGATATAAGAGCTTTAGCAGATACATTAAAATATGGCTGGAATAGCCCATCCGATCGATATGATTTTAGAAATGATTTAAAACTCAGAACTTCAATAATTAATGAGTTTGAAAATAGCATAATTAATGTTCCGGTTAACATGGGTAAAAGTATGCTTATGCCCGGTTTAGGTCATTTTCAAACAAAAAATTATTTAAGAGGGCAAATATTTTTAAGCACAGAAATCCTATTGATTGGTTCTGCATATTTTATGTTTGATAAATCACAATCAAAATATGATCAGTACAAAAAAGCTACACAGATTGACAAAATTAATGAATATTATGATGATGCTTTATCAGATTATAAAACTGGTGTTATGATTACAGGTTTAGCTCTTGCGGTTTGGCTGTACAATATCTATGATACCTATGTTGTCACAAAAGAATATAATGAAAATCTCTGGTATGAGATTAAGCAAAAAGAGGTTGATCGCAGATTAATAATTCAACCAAATGGCATAAGCTATAGATTTTAAGGAGTTGAGATTGAGCAAATTTATATTTACTATTATCATTCTATACTCACTTTTTTTTAATGGGTGTTCTCTTGAAAGAAGTAATCCTCTAGATCCTAAAGGAAATTCTGATATAACTGAACCTAGAGTAATCTCAGGGTTTACAGTAAGGTCTTCAAATTCTATTGTTTATCTTAATTGGGATAGAATTGTTGATCAAATCGCCCATTATAATGTATATCGTTCTCTACAATATGACGGAGTATTTGAGTTTAGGTTTAGTGTACCTCAATCAGAGACCTCTGCGATTATTGAAATAACTGAAACTAATGTACAATTAGAAGCATATTATTATTATAAAGTCTCTGCTGTTAATCTTCAAGGACTTGAAGGAAGACTTTGTGAACCAAAAGGTGTAAGAGTTCGTAAATAGTAAAGTTATATTAGTAATGGAAAATAATGTTAATTACTCATCTACTTTATTAAATACACTTAATCCTGAGCAGAAAGAGGTTGTTACTCACGGTTCAGGTCCTTTACTGGTCTTAGCCGGAGCAGGTAGTGGTAAAACAAGATGCATTATTCATAGAGTAGCTTGGTTAATATCTGAAAAAAAGGTCAAGCCTTGGAATATTTTAGTTGTTACTTTTACCAATAAGGCAGCTAACGAATTACGAGAAAGATTAGATCTGATTTTTAATAATAAAATTAAATCAACATGGGTTGGTACTTTTCATTCGGTTTGCATAAGAATACTTCGTTTCGAGATAAGTTTATTATCAAAATTTTATCAAACACAGATGCTAGACCCGAGTATTAAACAAACAGATGTCGATGATTTCTTAAGTCATTATAGATCTAACTTTACAGTTTTTGATAGAGAAAATCAGCTTTCATTATTAAAAAAAATTTATATACAACTAAACATAGACAAAAAAATCTATCCTGTTGAAAAAATACTTAGTATCATTAGTAAACAAAAATCTCTAATGATACTTCCTGAAGATATAATAAAAGCAAAAGAAACCAACAAAGACAGTAAAGAAAAAATATTTATGACTGATATATTTCTTACAATATATGATACTTATAACAAACTGCTCAAAAAAGAAAATGCTATGGATTTTGATGATTTACTTTTAAACACTGTCTTACTCTTACAGAAATATCCTCTAGTGAGAGAAAAGTATCAGGAAATGTTCAAATATATTATGATTGATGAGTATCAAGATACTAACAAAGTTCAATTCGATTTTATTAATCAACTTTCATCTTCTCATAAAAATATCTGTGTGGTAGGTGATGATGATCAGTCAATATATGGCTGGCGTGGTGCAACAATTGAAAATATTCTCAACTTTCAAAATACTTATGATAATGTTAGGATTATTAAACTTGAAAGAAATTACAGGTCAACAGAACAGATTTTATCAATAGCAAATAAGTTGATAGCATACAACAGATTTAGACATGATAAACAACTTTGGTCTGAACATAAAAATGATTACCAACCTCAATTTTTAAGTCATGATAATGAATGGGATGAAGCTAACTTTATTGCTAATGATATATTTGGTTTTTTAGAAATTAATCCTAAAGTTCCATATAAGGACATAGCTGTATTATATAGAACAAACTTTCAATCAAGGGTTTTTGAATCAATTTTTTCTAATAAACAAATCCCATATCAGGTTATTGGGAGTTTTAGTTTTTATCAACGCTCTGAGATAAAGGATTTATTAGCTTTATTAAAATTTATAGAAAATCCTGCAGATATGGAATCATGTTTCAGAATTATAAATATTCCGATTAGAGGCATAGGTAAGACAACTTTAAATAACCTACAGCAACATTCATTTAATAATAATCTTAACATTTCTGAGACTTTAGCAGAAATTGATTTAATTGTTAATATAAAAAATAAAGCCAATAAAGCTATAAAAAGCTTTCATAGTTTAATAGGATCATTAAGAGAACTGGTTATTAATAATCAAAATCAGCTTTTAGAAAATCCTGAAGCAAAAACAACTCTTTCTCAAACTATAAAAGAGATAATAAAAAAATGTCGAATTAAAGAGCATTTTTCTCAGTTAGATGTAAAAAATATGACTGATAAAGTAGAAAATATTAACGAATTTATAACCGCATGTTATGAGTTTGAAGTTAGTTTTTATAATGAAAATCAAATACAAGCT
>CAZJNG010000027.1:11088-11717 GCA_964547265.1 uncultured Candidatus Cloacimonadota bacterium
ATTTTTTAAATAATCTTAGTTTACAAAGCGATGTTGACAATCTAAATAGCAATAATGACAGTGTAAAACTTATGACAATTCACTGTGCTAAAGGTCTAGAATTCAATAATGTTTACATTGCAGGAGTTGAGGATGGGATTTTACCTCATATAATGTCTTGTTATAACGAAAAAGAAATCGAAGAAGAAAGAAGATTGTTGTATGTTGCAATAACAAGAGCAAAAAACTATTTACAGATTCATTATTCTCGTTCAAGACGAGTTGCAGGTACTGTAAAGTATACAGAAAGAAGTCGATTTTTAAAAGAAATTAATATAAAATCAAAATCAAATGAAACCTTTGTGAATGATTTGTTCAACGCAAACAAATCTTCAGACCATCATCAGACTCAAAATACTTTTGACTTGAATCAAACTAGTAATATTCCTGAGTTTTATATTAATCAGCAGGTATTTCATGAAAAGTATGGAAAAGGAACTGTTTTAAATATAGAAAATGCAGATAATGATTTAAATCTTACTGTGTCTTTTCTATCAGGAGAATTAAAAAAAGTAAAAGGAAAATGGGTTAAACAATATGTATAAGTTTATTTTATTAAACTCTAGAAGATACTTATTCAGGATTTTTAT
>CAZJNG010000028.1:0-11673 GCA_964547265.1 uncultured Candidatus Cloacimonadota bacterium
TGCAAAAGCTTTTTATGATAATTATATTCCAAGTGATGTAATCTCTGGTACATTTAATGTTACAGGTAGAGTTAGTAAACCTGTTTTTAATAAAGCTTCAGGCATTTTTGAAGAAGAATTTTATCTTATTATTACAAGCGAAACAGAAAATGCCTTGATTTTTTATACTTTGGATGGAACTAATCCGGATTTATTAAATACAGGTCATTCTACAAAAATCTATACAGAGCCAATTTTGATATTACAAACAACAACTATAAAGGCTATTTCAACTAAAGCAAGCTGGAAAGACAGTGAAATTGTTTCTGTTCATTTTGAAATAATTTCTCATATAGATGAAGTGCCTGAGCCACAAATTACGACAAAATTATTTAACGCTTATCCAAACCCTTTTAATGCAAAAACAAATGTTCCATATTCTCTTGACAAGCAATCTACTGTTGAGATTGAAATTTATAATTTACTAGGTCAAAAGATTACAACTTTAGTTTCTGAATCAAAATCAAAAGGGGATCATCTTGCAAGTTGGAATGGTAGAGATGACAATGGTCGTGAAGTTGCAGGCGGAGTATATTTCTGTAGAATGCGAACTCCTACTTATACTCAAATGATAAAATTGGTATATGTAAAATAAATTGTTGTTAAATATAACTGCGGAATCGTTAAATCCCGCAGTAATTTTTAGTTGTTGTTTTATTTAAAAGTAAATATATTATTGTCATAGTCTATTACTATAATTCTGTCTTCTGAAACCTCACCTGCAATAATTTTTTTTGCCAGTTCATTTTCTATCTCTTTTTGAATAACTCTCTTCAGAGGTCTTGCTCCAAAATGTGGATCAAAACCTTCATTAGCAATTTTCTCAACTACATTATCAGTAAAATTAATAGTTATTCTTTTTTCTTGTAATCTGGTTTTGAGCTTGATTAAGTTTAATTTAACTATTTCAATAATTTGTTTTTTATCTAGTTTGTGGAAAACGATTATCTCGTCTAATCTATTTAAAAATTCCGGTTTAAAATAATTATGAAGAAGCTTAAATAATGATTCTTTTAAAATCTCAATATTTTCTGACTTATCATCATAAATCATTTGAGCACCGATGTTAGAAGTCATAATTATAATTGAATTTTTAAAGTCAACAGTTCTGCCTTGCCCGTCAGTTAGTCTGCCATCGTCAAATATTTGTAACAATATATTAAATACATCAGGATGAGCTTTTTCGATTTCATCGAAGAGGATTACTGAATATGGTTTTCTTCTTACAGATTCAGTTAAGTAACCTCCTTGATCATAACCTACATAACCGGGAGGAGCACCAATCAATCTTGACACAGAATGTTTTTCCATATACTCTGACATATCAATTCTTACTATTGCCTTATCTGAATCAAATAAAAACTCTGCCAAAGTTTTTGCAAGTTCTGTTTTCCCAACTCCTGTAGGACCTAAGAACATAAAAGAACCAATTGGTTTTGTTGTTTCTGATAATCCACTTCTGGAACGCCTGATTGCATCTGAAAGTGCTTTTATTCCGTCTTTTTGCCCAATGACTCTTTTTGATAATGTTTCTTCCATTTGTAATAGTTTATGCATCTCACTTTCCAAGAGTTTTGTTACAGGGATATGTGTCCATTTAGCGACTACTTCAGCAATTATTTCATCGTCAATATTTTCTTTGAGAATCCTGCTTTCATTAGGTATTTCCTTAAGTTTATTTTTTTGTAAATCTAATTCTGAGATTTTCTTTGGTAATACACCATATTTAAGTTCTGCAGCTTTATCAAGAAATCCATCTCTTTCAGCATGTTCAATTTTTATTTTTAAGTTATCAATTTCTTCTGAGATTTGGCTTATTTTAGTTAGTATTTGTTTTTCATTGTCCCATTTCATCTTTAGGTTGTTTTTTAATTCTTTGAGGTTTGATATATCTTTATCAATTTTTTTAAGTGTTTCGAGAGATAATCGATCTTTTTCTTTTTTCATTGAAAGTTTTTCTATTTCTAATTGTTTTATTTTTCTTTCTAATTCATCAATCTCGACAGGCATAGAGTCTATTTCCATTTTTAATTGAGCACATGCTTCATCGACTAAATCGATAGCTTTATCCGGCAAGAATCTATCAGAAATGTATCTGTTGGAAAGATATGCCGCTGCTACTAACGCTGAATCAGTTATTTGTACACCATGATGAACTTCATATTTTTCTTTTATTCCTCTTAAGATAGAAATAGTGTCTTCCATATTAGGTTCATTAACTTTTACAGGTTGGAATCGTCTTTCAAGAGCAGCATCTTTTTCTATGTATTTTCTATATTCATTCAAAGTTGTAGCTCCAACACAATGCAAGCTTCCTCTTGCTAAAGCCGGTTTAAGCATATTGGATGCATCAACTGATCCTTCTGCAGCACCTGCACCAACTACAGTATGTATTTCATCTATAAATAAAATTATCTTATTTACATTTGACTCGACTTCTTTAAGAACTGCTTTTAATCTGTCTTCAAACTCTCCTCGAAATTTAGCTCCTGCGATTAAAGCTGCCATATCAAGTTCAAGAATATCTTTATTCTTTAAATTTTCAGGTATATCATTATCAATAATTCTTTTGGCTAATCCTTCTATGATTGCTGTTTTACCTACACCTGGTTCGCCAATTAGTACAGGATTGTTTTTTCTTCTTCTTGAGAGTATTTGTATTACTCTTCTAATTTCTTCATCTCTTCCAATTACAGGGTCAAGTTTGCCTTGTCTGGCTAATTTTGTTAAGTTTCTTGTATATCTTTCAAGAGCTTGATATTTAGCTTCAGGGTTTTCATCTGTAACTCTTTGATTACCTCTAACTTCTTTTAATGCAACAAGTATTTTATCATATTCAATTTGATATTTTTTAAATAAATTTTGAGTTTTTTTTGCTTTGGTTAGTAAAGCTAAAAACAAGTGTTCGACACTAATATATTCGTCTTGAAGTTTTTTTGCTTGTTTTTCTGCTTCTATAAGGATGTCATTGAGTTCTTTGGATAGATAGACCTGAGTATATCCTTCGATTTTTGATAGTTTTAGAAGTTCATCTTTAGTATCGTTAATAAAGTCTTTTAACCGACAGTTGATTTTTTGTAAAAGAGAAACAACAATACTGTCTTCTACTTTAAGTAAACTCATTAATAGATGAATTTCTGTAAGTTCTTGATGAGAATACTCATTTGCCAGAAGATTTAAGTTATTGACAACTTCTCTTGATTTGATGGTGTATTTATCAAAATTCATTTTATTCTCCTTTGTCTTTTTTTATATAATATAATGTAAAAACCAATAAATGCAAATTTATTTTAGCAGACAGTAGTGACGACTGCCAAAATCTTGGGAGAGTATTTTTCTTGACAACAAAAACCATAAGCAAATAATTGCATTGATTTTAATAAAGGGAGTAATAATGATTAAGATAAAATTCATCCTTATTGTGATGTTAATGTTTCTTTCAGGTTGTGCGGTTAATAGTCAATTTGTTGGAAAGGTAAATAAAGACTGGATTCAAAAAGAAGAATATATGTTTCAATTACGAAAGGCTTATGAAAGTTTTATGATAGAACATAATTATTCGCCTGATATTGAACAACGGAAAATTTTAGCTGATCAGGCATGGAACAATATCGTTAATGCTTATATCTTAAAAGATATATTAACTGAACACAGTATTACTGTTAGTCAGAGAGAAGTCTTAGATACGCTTAGAACAAATATTCCTCAACTTGTCTTAGATTCGCCTAGATTTAAGAATAACAGGAATGAATTTGATTATGACAGTTATTATTCTTCTTTAGTAAGAGATAAACCGGAAAATCTAGCATGGCTTAGGCAGTATTATGAGTTTACACATATTCCATTAAAAAAGTTAGAGTTAAAAATCTTATCCGAGAGGAAGATAAGTCAAAATGATTTAAATGATTTGTATAACTTAAAAAATACGAGAGTAAAGATTGAAAAGTATCTTTTTGATTTAAATTATTATCTCACAGATTCTCCTACAGAGTCATTTATGCAAGATAATAATGCATTAGATATGCTTACTATAAGTGATGCTGAGATTGAAGCTTATTATAAGGAAAATAAACGAGAATATTTTGTAGAACCCAGAACAGATTTAAACTGGATAATTATTGATAATGTTCCCTCAAAAGATGATAGTTTAAACACTAAAATTTTAGCAGACTCTTTGTTTATGTCAATACAAAACGGTAAGTCATTTGCTGAATTAGCCGTTAAACATTCTGCTCCTCCATATAACAGGGTCAAGGGATATGCCGGATTTATGGAGTTAAGCAGTTTTGACCCTGAAATTGCTGATAAAATAAATGATGTTGATGAAGGACAATTAATTAAGCCATTTTTTAGAGAAAGTGCATGGTGGATTATAAAGGTTGATGAAAAGACAATTTCTATGGCTAAATTAAATATAATTAAGATTGAAATAAAAGCATCACAGAAAACATTGGCTGACAATAAAAGATTGTTAGACAGATTTTCTGAATTAAGTTATCGAGTCGGTTTCACCAGAGCAGCTAACGAACTATCATTAAAACTCAACACCGAAACTAATCTAAGCCTGCAAAACAATCATATTGAATCATTAGGTAATGTTGAAAATATTATCAGAAGAGCTATGAGATTGCCTGATAAAACAATTTTTGAACCTATCTTGATTAACAATAACCGAACTTACATAGTCTTTCAGGTAGATAAGAATACGCCTGGTTATTATAAAAATCTGCTTGAGGTTTATGACGATATCAACCACTTATTGAGAGTTCAAAAGAGTAAAACTGAGCTTATAAAGCAAGTGAGTTTATTCAGAAACAATTTCAATAGAGATTCATTAGATAAAGAATTAATTGTCATAAAAGATATTGATTACGATAAAGATAAGTCTTTTTATAGTTATAATTTTTTAAAAGAATGTTTTTTACAATCGGAAGGCATCTTAACAAGTGTCTATCATGATGATAATTTCGTTTATTTTGCCAAAGTATTAACAAAACAAGCTATAGAAAATAAACTACCCTTCTCTACTCAGATACCTTATTTAACCTCTGAACTGCAAGCACTTAACGGAAATGAGTATTTTAATGAGTGGCTTAAAAAACAGATGAGTAAACGAAAAGTTAGAGATTTAAGGCCTGATGATCTATTTTAATCTTGTATCTTCCATTTATTATATAAAAACAAGGATAAAAGGGTAAAGACAAAAAATATCATTAGTAAAATTAGAGCAGACGGTATAATGTCTCTAATTGGTAACTGTCTCCAGAATATGTCTGTAAAACCTTTCATTGCCCAATGGTTGAGAGTGAATCTGCCAATCATTTGAATTGATGCAGGCATAATAAATGTCGGGACCATTGAGCCTCCCAATGCAGACATTGACAGGACTATCAAGGTTGATAGGCTGTTTGCCTGACTTTCTGTTTTGCAGATTGTTGCCAAGAACATACCTATACTTGTACTTGCCATAGCTGTAACGATAATCATTAAGAATAAAGACAATAAATCTCTAAATATATTTAAGTTAAAAACTAAATATCCAAAAATAAAGAGTACAATAAGTTGAGCTGTGCCTAATAGAATGCAAAACATCATTTTGCCTAAGATAATATCAATAGGCTTCATTGGAGATATTAAGATTCTTTTCAATGTGCCTTTTCTTTTTTCTTCGAGTAGAGAACCTGCAACTGAATTTAAACTAAACAATAGAAATAATATTGCCATACCTGCGACATACTGAGCAAACATTTGATTTTCAACTTCTTCTCCAACCATAGGGATAGAATCAATTTCTATTAAATCAGAAATATTAAATGAATTATTGTTTTCAACATTGTTATTAGCATTATTAGTTTGAAGATTTTTAAAATCGAAGTCTAAATCAGCTTCAGGAAAAAATTTTCTTACTGTATTTTGCATAGACTTTTTAAATATTTCATTATCTTGTTTTCCAAGAGATTTTTCTGATAATTTATAAAAACTATTAATCATTATTTGAGGGAATCTTGAGAAAATAGTTTTTTGTATCAGACCAACCAATATTCCGTGTTCAATGGCGAATTGTGGATCATAGTGGACAGATAATTCTATATTTTTCCCACGCAAAGCCATTGTTTCAAAGTTTTCAGGGACAATTAAACCGATTCTTATTTTACCTTTTTTTATTAGGTCATTCATAGTTTCAACACTTACAAGTTTTCTTTGGTTATTGACTGTTATGCTGTCAATGATTGTTATCTCAGATAAACTGTTTAACTCTTTTAAAAAGTTTTTTGACAAATCAGATTTATCATTGTCAACACAAAGAACTCTAATGGGATTGATACCTTGCTGTTTTCCTATTGTGCTAAAGATTGACCCAAAGATAAATATAATAATCATAGGTACAAGAAAAGTCAGCAAAACTGAGGATTTACTTTTCATAAATAGTTTTAAATCTTTTATTATATAAGCTGGTATTTTCATTTTAATCCTCTCTTAATGATCTTCCTGTAAGATGTAAAAAAACTTCTTCAAGATTAGTTTTTGTATAAATTAAATTCTCTATATTTTGGTTATTATTGTTTAGATATTGAAGTGTTTCAAATATTTTTTCTTTAACCTCATGTCCTTTAAGTATTATAGAATCAGTTTTAGTTTTATCTGCCATATTAGAATAGACAAGTTCTATTTTCTCATCAAAATTTAAACTGTTACAAAGTTCTGATACTGTACCTAAAGCTATAATTTTACCATAATCTATGATACCGACTCTTGTACATAACTTCTCAATTTCTTCAATGTAATGAGAAGTATAAATGATTGTTTTACCTTCTTTGTTTAAGGATTTAATCATATCAAAAATAAAGCTTCTGGATTGAGTATCGACTCCAACTGTCGGTTCATCGAGAAAAATTATTGATGGATCATGTAATAGACCGATGATAATATTCAAGCGTCTTTTCATTCCTCCTGAGTATGTCTTTACTAAAGCATTTCTTTTATTGTATAAATCTATTGACTTTAATAACTGAGATGCTTTGTCTTTAAGAATACCTATTTTTAAATCATATAATTTACCCCAAAAAAGGAGATTATCCCATGCTGATAAATCCTCATATAGTGATAACTCCTGAGGTATTAGTCCGATGAGTCGTTTAATCTTTTTTATATTTTCAGTAAGATTTAAACCATTTATACATATATACCCTGAATCAGCTTTTGATAATGAACTTAATAGATTGATTGTGGTTGTTTTACCGGCACCATTAGGACCTAAAAGTCCAAATAATTCTCCGGAATTTATTGTTAAACTCAAATTATCTAATGCAGTTTTATCGCCATAATTTTTTTTTACTTCTCTTAATTCAATCAATGATAACCTCCCTGAACTATAGTATAAACTTACTAAGCAATTTTAATTCCTTGTTAATTATGGATAAATCTGAGTATTTTAGATATGTTTAATATCTTTTTGATATATCCCTATATCATTTTGTTTGTCATGTAAAAAGTTTTAATTCTGTAATATTGATGTGTTTCTATGTAAGTCTATTTTTCGTAGTTCGACCATCTTGATTGACAGAATGACACTTTTTGCGTTAAATGCTCATTTTTTATTATCGTAGTATAGAGGAATTTATCGGTGACCTCCAAGAGGGAATTCCATCTTGGAGGTTGCTTGTTTGTCTGTTGTTCTAACTTATTGTGAATTATATTGCTTATGCGAAATATTGCAATTAATATTAAATTGTCTTTACAAAACAAATAAAAAGTCACAATTTCTGTTTTTGTCTGAATACTAGAAATTGTGACTAGTTTGATATTTTTATTCTTTAAATAATTATTAAAATACTTTTGTAAAACCTACTTTTTGTATTTTTTTAGATATTTATAGAACTCACTGTCAGTAGTTAAAATTAAAATATTTTTTTCAGAAATAGTTTTTCTATATGCCTCAAGTGAACGGATAAATCCGTAAAATTCAGGGTCTCTATTGTAAGCATTAGCATAGATAGCAATTGCTGATGCATCAGCAGTACCAATAATTTCCTGAGCTTCTCTGTATGCTTCGGATTCAATTTCATTTAAATCTCTTTGTAAGCGACCTTTAATTTCAGCAGCTCTTCCTTGTCCGGCAGAACGGTATTTTTCAGCAATCTTTTTTCTTTCAGAAATCATTCTTTCATAGACTTGTCTTCTGACTGTGTCGATATAGTTAACTCGTTTTATTTTGACATCAATTAATTCTATACCATATTCTTTCAGGCTTGGGTATGCAGAAACAAAGATAGAATCAGCTATTTGTTCTCTTCCAACGCTAATAGATGATAGAACTTCTCCGTATGAATCAATGTCAAAGTCAACAGAAAATTCAAGTTCTCTGTTTGTGTTTCTGACTATTTCGAAAAGCTCATTTTTGGTGATAATATCTCTGGTGACACCATCAATTATATCATCTAATCTTGAATGACCAAACATTTCTGTTTTGTTTGTTTGATAAAAAAGTAAGGGGTCAAAAATTCTCCATCTGACAAAGGAATCAACCCAGATGAATTTTTTGTCTGATGTGGGTATTTGGTTTGGTTCGCCATCCCATTCCAGAATTCTTTTGTCAAAGAAATGTGTCTTTTGTATGAAAGGGATTTTGAAATGTAAGCCGGCAGATTGAATAGCTTCTCGTACAGGCTGTCCAAATTGAGTAATAATTACCTGTTTCGTTTCATCAACAACAAATAATGAATTTGCCAATACTATGAAAACAATAACCAGTATAGCATATATCGTGTATTTTTTCATTATTTGCCTCCTTTACCTAAATCAAGAAATGGAATCAGGCTTTTATGATCTTCATCGACTATATAGACTTTATCTGTTTTATTTAAGACTTCTTCCATAGTTTCGATGTATAATCTTTGTTTTGTTACATCTTTAGCTCTTCGATAGGTTTCGTAGACACTTATAAATCTGTTTGCATCACCTTCAGCTTCATTGACTCTGTTAATTGCGTAACCTTTAGCGTTTTCAACTGCTTGCCTAGCTTTACCTCTGGCTTCAGGTATGATTCTGTTATATTCTTGTCTGGCTTCATTGACGATTCTTTCTTCATCTTGCATAGCAGAGTTTACTTCGTTAAATGCCGGTTGTACTGACTCAGGCGGTACAACATTTTGCAGATTAACAGTTCTAACTGCAATACCTGTTTCATACTTATCAAGATATTTTTGCAAAAGATTTTGAGCTTCAAAGGCAATTTCCTGACGGTTCAGGATTATCACTTCATCAACACTTCTGTCGCCTACTACTTGTCTCATCGTAGCTTCTGAAAGATTTCTGATTGTTTCTCTGACATTTCTTACATTGAATAAATAGGCAATTGGGTCTTTTACCTGATATTGAACAATCCATTCAACACTTGCAATGTTTAAATCACCTGTTAGCATAAGGGATTCATCATCGAAATTTCGTTGTGAATAACGCGTACTAACTCCTGATTCTAAAGTCCTAAATCCAAACTCTTCTTTAAAAACGGTTGTGACTTTAACCTTGGTAACTTTTTCAATCCCCCATGGTATTCTCATGTTAAGTCCCGGTTCTGAGATTCTTACATACTTACCAAACCTCTGTACAACTGCAAGTTCTTCCGGGTCAACAGTAAAGAAAAAGGGGATTATAAAAATGATGGCTAAGATTACAATAATAATTGTAGTTAATTTCTTTTTGGAGATGTTCTTGAACGGATTTGATTCAACAATTATTTCTTCATTCATATTAACTCCTTTCAATAAGTTATATTATGCTTTGTAAATAAATCAAAATGCTTATATTATAAATAAATAACTAAGCTTAATATTGTCAACAAGTATTTTGATTTTTTTGAAAATGTTTTTTGATATTTTTCTCAAGTAGTTTGTAATATAATTTATTTGATTTTGTTATAAATATAATAGTTAATAATTTTAAGGAGTGTTGTATGTTAAAAATAACTTCTGAGCAATATCAAAATCAGGTAGTTGTTTCATTAAATGGAAGATTGGATACCAATTCATCCAAACAATTAGAAGTTGAATTAGAAAAATATTTACAAAGTCCGGAAATAATTATTGTTTCTTTCGAGGAGCTTGAATATATTAGCAGCGCAGGTCTAAGAGTGATTCTTACCTATTATAAAAAATACAGCTCATTAAAAAAACAATATATTCTAACAAAAATGAATTCACTTGTAAAGGAAGTTTTTGACATCTCTGGATTTTCTAAATTTTTAAAGATAACATAAAAATATTTTTTTCTTAATAAAATAAATCACTATTCCACTAGTGATTCATTTTTAATCAATAAAACAAAAAAGCGGTAACTTAGCATTTGCTTGTACGAAGCTAAAGAGAATGTATCTTGTTTTTACATGGTACTCACGAGGCTGTCCCGAAATGTAGAATTGTTCAACAAGCACCCTGCTTGTTGCTTTCTAACATATTGATTGAAAATGACTTATGATGTTAAGTGCAAACAAGGGTGTTTGCACAACAGCAATTTTTGGATAACTTCTGAGAAATGTGGCTAAGTTTAGTTTATTAGTATTTAGAAATTGGCATAGAAAATGTATTACATATATATTGAGTTTATTAAATTATATAAGGAGTTTTATGAAAACCTTTGATGCTGTCATACCTTATCTGAAAAAGGGCTGGAAGAAAATTGCTGTCGGTTTATTTGTTTTAGTTATTGTTGATGCTGTTCAGTTAATAATACCAAAAGTGATTCAAAGAACAGTGGATAATTTTAGTCAGAGTCATTTTACACAAACAGATATTCTAAAATCATCGTTGTTTATTATTGCTTTAGCGGTAGTTATTGTTGTGATGAGATATATCTGGAGAATGCTTATTATTGGTAATTCTTTTACTATAGAGAAAGGATTACGAGAAAAATTTTACAATCATTTAATGAAGCTTTCCCAAAATTTCTTTAATTTTTCTAAGATAGGTGATTTAATGGCACATGCTACAAATGACTTAAATGCAGTAAGAATGCTGTTTGGAATGGGTTTTATTGCTGGTGCTGACATTATTCTTATGGCAACGGCTTCTTTTATTTTTATGGTAACTATTAATTTTAGATTAACTATGTTAGCAATTATTCCTTTACCCTTACTGTCATTTATGATTGCCTTTTTTAGCAGTAAGATACATAAAAGATTTAGTAAAGTGCAAGCTTCTTTTTCAAGGTTAAGCGGAATGATTCAGGAAAGTATTTCCGGTATTAGAGTAATAAAAGCCTTTGCTCAAGAAGATGCAGAGTTGGAAAAGATGCAAACCTATTCAAATGATTTTGTTAAAGAAAATATTCAAATGGCCAAGTTAAGTGGTTTTTTTCATCCTTCTCTTGGTGTAATTATTAGTTTTAGTATGGTAATAGTATTAATATTTGGTGGACAGGATGTTATCAAGGGAGAAATGTCAATAGGCGGATTTATTGCTTTTTTCTCATATTTAGGAATGCTTGTCTGGCCTATGATAGCAATCGGATGGATTGTAGATATGTATCAAAGAGGCTCAGCTTCTCTTAAAAGACTAAACAATGTATGGGAAACACAACCCGAGATAATCAATGAACCTGAAACTGATTTCAGTATATCGGAGATTATATGTTCAATCG
>CAZJNG010000029.1:0-11407 GCA_964547265.1 uncultured Candidatus Cloacimonadota bacterium
AACCAAAATCTTCAGACCAGGTAAAAGGTTTTTCTAAAATATGATAATCAATTCCTGATACTCTTAAACTTTCTATAATTTGATTATAAAGGAATTCATCAATTACAACAGGAGGAAAAAAATCTGTTTCAGAATAATCAAAGTCTAGTTTATACCACTCAGCAATCCTTTGACAATTTTCTATAATCTTTTGTTTTAAAAGCTCTAAATCAGACAACCTGTAAGCCCTAAGAGTAATACCTATCTCTGATTTATCAGGTGTAATTCCAAAATTAACACTTCCCATAAAGCTATAGACTACAATTGCTTGAGTATAAGCTACTGCCTCAAGTTTTGCAGCAATCTTTTCTACAGATAAAATAGTGGTCGCCGTAGCAGAAGCAGGAGAAATTCCTTTTTCAGGTTCTGAAGCATGAGCATTTTTCCCTTGATAATTTATCTTTAGTGCCAAGGAAGTTGCACAAAACAGTTTTGGCGAAACAACAATCTGACCTGCACTTATACCCGGTAAATTATGAAAACCAAAACAACAGTCAATCTTCAGATCATCCAATATCTGAGAGTCTAAAATATATTTAGCTCCCTCTCCGGTTTCTTCAGCAGGCTGAAATAACAAATAATACTTACCTGAAAATTCAGACTGTGATATCTTTTTTGCCAAAGCCAACAAGATTGCTATATGCCCGTCATGACCACAGCAATGAGCGACTCCATGATTCTCTGATTTATACACTTTATCAGTGTTTTCAACTATGCTAACCGCATCAATATCAGCCCTGATTAAGACATTTTTGCCGGTTTCTTTTCCAAATAAACCAACAATCAGCCCTGTCTTATCAAACCTTTTTATATAATTTGGGTTTAAATCACTAAGGTATGAATAAATTAATTCTGTAGTTTTAAATTCTTCAAAAGCAAGCTCCGGGTTCTGATGAATATTATGTCTTATTTTAATAATATCTTGCATATTTCCTCTTTAGATTCTATTATTAACTAAGTTTTCTCTTCTTTCTAAATCCATATTCTGTTGAAATGGTTCTTCCTATTGATGTAATTTTTCCGCTGATACAACTTTTACAATGTGCAGGAGTGTCATTAACACATATCTTGCCGGGATATAAGGCATAAAACTGCCTGTATTCACCTTCTGTCACATTTGGCATTACTACATTTGCACCACTTTGCAGAGCTATAATTCGTCCGTTTTTATCCAGTGTTTCCATTGCCGTAGTTGCAGGAATGTTAATATCCGGCAATAACATTCTGGTTATAGACATTACCTTTAAAGCCAAATTAAAGTCTCCCCCCTTGGCATCTTTAAGAGGAGTATCCTCATTTGGTATAAATGGACCTATGCCTATCATATCAGCGTCTATCTGTTGAAAGAATAAAATATCTTCAGCCAGTGATTCAAGAGTTTGATTTGGTAAGCCAACTAAACAACCACTGCCTACTTCGTATCCAAACTTTCGTAAATCATCTAAACATCTTAATCTGTTTTCATGACTCATATACGGGTCAAGTTCCTCATAAAGAGATTTATCTGTTGTTTCAATCCGGAGTAAAAACCTGTCTGCACCGGCTTCTTTTAAGAGTTTATAATCTTCAGTACTGAGTTCACCGATACTCAAAGTAATTGCAACATCATTTTGCTTAATTTCTCTAATTATGTCAGCTAGTATTTCAGCAGTGAAATAGGCATCTTCCCCACCTTGAAGTACAATAGTTTTATAACCATAACTAACTGCTTTTTGTGCAAAATCAATTATTTGCTCTTTGCTTAATCTGTATCTGTTAATATTAAGGTTATCTTTTCTCAAACCACAATACAGACAATTTCTCTTACAAATATTGGTAAACTCTATTAAAGCCCTTAAATGAACTTGATCTCCGACATATTTATGCCTTACTCTGTCAGCAGCATTAAATAATTCATGATTGATTTGTTCATCTTTCAGTAAATTAACAATCTCATCTCTTGATAATGAATGCGTTTCTTCTGCATGCTGTATTAGCTTTAAATTTTGATTTATCATTTTAATTCCTTTTTTTATTTTAAAATCTAAGCATTTTTTATCATTTTGCTAAAAATATTTTATTCAATTTTTCTAATGATTACTTAACACTATATAACTTTAATTCACATCTTACCTGGTAATGAAAACCTCAGACTTTTTTTTCTTTTTATCAGTCATAAATTCGATAATAATTTTATTAGGCACACAAATTATAGGTTCTTTACTTGACCAGCTTTGATGAACACAGTGCTGATTTTTACATGAAGAGTAAGACATTCTTGCTTTATTATCTTTAATTTCAACAATTGCAACTGAACTTATCTCAATTATTTTATCGTTATTAAGTTTCTCATGAGCAATAATTTCTTGATTATATCTAATTAATATTGTTTCTGACCTACCCTTATTAAAGGAAAAAGCTAAACTTATTACTGCAGATATAAGAATTAGAACAATTATTAACAAATCTGCCTTAGTTAAAGCTAAAAGTGAAAAAAACGACTTAATAGTATTAAACATTAAAGGCTAAAAGACTCCGTAAATCTTACAATTACAATCGGGGCAACAACCTTGAACAATATAATTATCATGACTCAATCTATCTATCAAGAGTTTATTACAATTAGGACAGTATGTTTTCAAATACTCAGTAGATAATACATTGCCGGGATAGACGAATCTCAAATATTCCTTGCCTAGTTTAACTAATTCAAAAATTGTACTCTCTTTTGTTGCAGGTAAATCCAGTTTGTATTTAGGAAAATATCTACTTAGATGCAAAGGGATATCCTCTGATTCTCCTTGTATAAACTTAAAAAGTCTTTTCATTTCCTCTAAATCATCATTTAAACTTTCTATAACCAAAGTTGTAATCTCTACATGAGTATTTTTGACCGCAGTATGAATTGTTTCCATAACAGGATTTATTAAACCACCACAAATTTCTCGGTAAAACTTATCACTATAAGCTTTTAAGTCAATATTCATTGCAGAAATATAAGGTAAAATCTTTAATAAAGGACTCTGATTAACATAGCCGTTAGTTACCAACACAACCTTAACACCATTTTCATAAAGCAAAACTGAACTATCATAAATATATTCATACCATGTAAAGGGTTCAGTATAGGTAAATGCAACCTGTAATATATTATTTTTTTTACAAACACTCAATAAATCCTCTGGACTAACAAAATAAGTAGAACACGGCAATTGTGAAGAACTATAATTTTGACAAAACTTACATGTTAGATTACATGAATTAGCTCCAAGAGATAATATCTGAGAAAATGGGTTAAAATGAAATAAAGGCTTTTTTTCTATTGGGTCAACTGATAACCCTGTTGTTTGACCATAATTTGAAACAAATAATTGATTATCAATATTTTCACGAACTTTACATAAACCGGAATTACCTTTACTGATTATACAATTGTTAGGACATAATAAGCATTTAACTGACTCTTGAGAATTTATTTCCCAAAATTGTGCTATTTTATCCATTCTGTTATAGCATTCCAGTGGAGTTCCAGAGAATCTTGATTTTGAATTAATATCTGTTTTGCTTTTTTCCCTATCATTAGTCGATTCTCAATATTTTGAGACAATGTATGAATATCATTTTGCAACTTATCAATATCAGATATGATTATTGCTTTATCTTGTAACAATTTTTCTACAGTGCTAACACAAGATTGATGATATGGTCCAATAATAACAGGTTTTTCATACCAAACAGCCTCTAGAGGATTATGACCACCAAAATTATAGAAACTACCACCAATAATTGCAATATCAGAAAGAGCATAAACTTGAGGTAATATACCCATTTCATCGATTATCAAGATTGATTTTCGGTTATCAGAATCTGAAAATAAACTATATTCTGTATGACCGAAAACTGATAAAACTTCAGGTAATCTATGTAAATGTCTTGGTGCAACTACTAACTTTAATCGAGGGATTAAAGGTACTAATTTATCATAAACTTTTTTTATAAGCAATTCTTCACCCGGTCTGGTACAACCAAAAGCAATCACCAAATCATTGAAATTATATCCCCATGCTTGTCTAAGTTTTGGAATATCATGATCAGGCAAGCTAATTGAAAACTTTAAATTATTAGCATTTATAACATTTTTAAACTTAAGTAATTTAAACTTATCTGCATTCAGTTCAGACTGTGCACAGACAAGCTTTATTGTACTAAATTCTTTTCTTAATAGCCATTTTAACATTCTATATCTTTTATAAGATTTCTTTGAGAGTCTGGCATTAATCATTATTACAGGCACTTTTCTTTTATATGCGTGATTTAGCATATTTGGCCATATCTCTGTTTCAACCAAGATAATCAATAATGGATTGAAAATCGTAAAAGCTTTCTTCATTATATGCGTTATATCCAGCGGAAACTGATGTACAATTAGTTTTCCGCTTATAGACTTAGCAGCTTCTATTCCTGTTTTCGTTACACAGGTCATCAAGAAAGTTTTATTAGGACAGGTTTCTACTAATTTTTTAATAATAGGTTTTACTGCATTCACTTCACCCAGCGAGGAAGCATGTATCCATACAACTCTATCTATACTAAGCGGTCTAAAGCTAACTCGTTGATTAAAATTATGTTTGGCAAAGATAATTTTCAAAAACGGATAAAGCAAATAATACACCAAACTAACAACAAATTTATATATAAACATCAAATCAACCTTTAAAACTAGTAATCATAATCTTCAGTATCATCGATTCTAAATGACACCATTTTTGTATTACCGCCGTATTCTTCAAATTCTATGTTATCATGACTTCTGAATTTTTCCAAAATCAATTTAATTCTTTCCACTGACTCATCAATTCGATTCAAGTATTTATCGACATCTTTTTTAATATCTAATGTATCTAACTTCATTTCAAGCATTTCAAGATTTGCTCTCATAATCATTAAAGGTTGATTTATTTCGTGATTAGTAGTGACAACCATAGCAAGAGCAGTATTTTTTCTTTCAAGAGTCAATATTTCATCTTGAGCATTCTTTAATTTTTTATATGACTCTTCCAGTTTAAGTTTTGCTTTTACCTCTTCAATAATAACAATAAGGGATTCAGGTTCATTTCTGGTATTATAAATTGCTGATACTGAACAATCTGACCAAAAAACGCCATTAATTCCTTTAAGTTGTATTGTTTCTCTGAATGTATCGATTTTATCTTCTCTAATCTCTTGACACTTTTCAACAAAATACTCTTTATCCTTATCTTCAAGAATAAAATTAGTCATTATTGGTTTTATATCAGTTTGTAAATCAATCTCTAACATCTCTTGAAGATTTGAATTAGCAGTTAAAATTTTCCCATCTAAATCAATAGAGGTTAAACCAATAACTGCATTATCAAAAATCGCTCGGATTTTTTCTTCTTGTTCTCTTAAAATCTCTTGAGCTTTGATAAGCTTTAACTGAGTACTATCTCCAATATTTGTAATCTTCATCATTTTCTTTATTGATTTATAATAAGAATTAGTTAGCTTGCAATAGTATGTTTTTAGTTCTTCAGCAGATAAATCATCATTCTTCAGAATTTCCAGATGATTAAGATATTCTTCATATTCTTTTTTATAAAATTTACTTAATTGCTCATCTTTATCAACTCTGTTATCAAAATCATTATCAGAAATTTTAGACATAATTCCTCATGTTAGGTTAATCTGTTTCACCAAATTCAATCAGTTCATAAACAAGAGACAAGTCTTCCAACAGTTCTTCGCCGGCTTCTTTTATTTCATCATCATTCTCGAAGTAATACCAGTTCACTTTTACATTACCGCCTTCTTCGGAATAATCTTCCAAAATATCAAACATATCCATGAAGCATTTTGAAGAACTACTATTTAAGTAATTTAATTTTACATTAAAAACAATATCTCCTTTAACTTCAGCGATATATTGTTCCATCCATTTATTTAATGATTCAAAAAAGCTAATAGCGTCTTCAGGATAAGAATTACCTTCTAAATTCAATATTCCTGTTTCTGCATTAAAATCAACTGACATTGTGAATTTACTTTTTTCGAGTATTAAATTTTCCATTAGTACTCCTTATCCAGTTTAATAAAGAAGCTTACAAAAGACAAATCATCTTCTAAATTTTTAACATTTAATATTATATCTGATGTAGCTTTTCTTTTAATATCGATTAGTCCAACACCTGCACCTTTATCATTTTCATCTCTTTTTTGTTTTAATTTATCCTTGCGAAGTTGTTTTAGTTGATCAGGATCCAAATCGTTTAAATAATCAATCTTTTCTTTCAGCACCTTATAAACCGGTTGTTCAACCACATTTCCAGAAATTAAAAAATAATATGTTTCAAACTCATTTACCAATACAATCCCAGCACCGACAGGCTTATCGCTAACCATTATCTTCTCATAGGAGTATCTATGAATATTCTGAGCAAGCTCTACAAAAATTGAAAACATTTTCTTTGTTGTTTTTTGTCTTGGGTCATTAGAAAGATTATTTGTTAGCATTTCAGCTAACATTACTAATATATCCTGAGTCAAGATTCCTTTAAACATTAATATTGTCTTTTCAAGTCCTCCACTCGAGTATAAATCAAATAAATCAGAATCTGTCATCACAAAATCCTTTTTTCCGTTACTTTGAGAAATGCTGTTACCTGACATAATTTAACTCCCTTTTACATCTATCCTGACACCTATAATAGTGACATCATCTCTTTGTGCTTCATTTTCTGAATGACTACTAAAATTGTCCAGTAAAATTTTTAATTGTTGCGAAGAATCTTTATCTGAGATATATTGAAGCAGGTGTTTAAGTCTTCTGGAACCAAATTTTTTATCTTCTGTATTAGCCTGATCAACAAAACCGTCTGTAGTCAGATACAGCATATCTTTATCTTCAAGTTTTATAATTTTAGAGGTAAAACTTCTTTTTTCTTCTCTTTGTTTTCCGCCAATACCTTTTTTATCTCCATCAATTTGATTTAATCTATGATTTCTAACCATATATAAAGGTCTATTTGCACCAGCATAAACTAACTCTGAATAATCTTTACTAAATCTACATAAAGATACTTCCATTCCGTCATTAGAATGACATTGTTCATCTTTCTGGCTTAAAACTGTTCTAACGCTTTCGTGTAGATATTCTAAAATTCCAGCCGGGTCATAAACATCATATTTATTAATTATTTCATTTAAAAGCATATTACCTACTATAGAAAGTAAAGCTCCGGGTACACCATGTCCGGTACAGTCAGCCACTGCTAAGAAAGTAAACCCTCCAACTTCCGTAAACCAGTAATAATCTCCTGCGATAATATCACGAGGTTTATAAAGAATAAATGTCTCTGCGAAATGTTCTTTTAAAAATGTTTCTTGAGGTAATATTGCAGTTTGAATTCTTTTAGCATACCGTATGCTTGAAATTAGCTGGTCAGTTTTTTCTTGAAGTTCTTTTGTTCGTTCTTTAACTTCTTTTTCCAATTCTTGATTTTGTTTTCTAAGTGCTTTTATTCTCCATTGAATAAAGTAGTAAATCAAAGAAGCTATTATTATAACCATTATCAGCCTGAACCACAATGTTTTCCAAAAAGGTGGTAAAATCTGAAAGCTTACTGTATATGATTCACTGAGGTTTCCTGCATTATCTTTTGCTCTAACCATAAACCGATAAAAACCGGGATTTAGATTTGTATATCTGACATATCTTTCTGTAGTGAAATCTGACCAACCATCATCGAAACCTACCAAGTAATACTGATATAAGATTCTATTTGGATTTCTAAACTCTAAGCCGACATATTTAAAAAAAGCAGAATTTTCATTATATTTAAAGATATATTTTTCTTTATTTACATTAAATCCTTTGTTTGTTGAAAACTCTGTTATATATACCAAAGGAGGAGTTTCATCCAAATATTCTTCATAAGGATTTATCCTTATTAATCCAAAGGTTGAATTAAACCATAAAATTCCTTCTTCGTCGCAGTAAGCTCCTGAAGTTCTTATATCATTACCGATTAGTCCGTCTTCTTCTGAAAATCTTGTAAAAACAAAATCTTTGTTAACCTTAAAGACTCCATTAATAGTACCAACCCATAAATTACCTAATTTATCTTTAGTTGTAGCTTTTATAACCTCAGAACCTTTTAACTCGTCAGTAAAGACCTTTTTAAATTTTTGAGTGCTTGTATTATATTCGATTATACCTTCACCATAAGTAAAAAGCAAGAGTGTGTCATCAGACAATCTTTCCATAGACACAATACTGGAATTAAAAACTTTTTCATCAATAGGATAGCTTTCAATAAGCTGTCCTTTTTTATTATACACATCAATTGTTTTCCTGCTTCCTGCCATCCATAAATTTCCATGTTTATCTTCAATAATGGAGTAAATAATAGTTAAATGATTAAACGGGAAATACTTGTAATTGTAATTTTTATCATATTTTACAAGTCCATAGATTGCAGGAATCCATATATTCCCATCTCTATCAAGGAAAAATTTTATAGTATAATCATTATATCTAATTATATCTTTAGGGTGCATGTCAATAATTTTATTATTTTTATAAAGGTAGATACCTCCACCGATAGTACCAATCCAAATATTGCCATTAGCGTCTTTTCCAAGTCCCCATGTATCTAAATTAGCTAATCCGCTTTTTTGATTATAGATAATTATCTCTCCACTTGGCATAATCCTGGATAATCCATTGTCTGTAGTAACCCAAACAGAGCCATCGTTACCGGTGACAGTATTGGTCGTTCCTGAATGGCTTAGTCCGTTTCTTTCGGTGTAGTTTGTTACATTTGAAGTGACTATCATATCTACACCCGAGCCATTAGTTCCGACCCAAATATTTGATTCTCGGTCAATATACATCGTATATAAATTTAATGAGCTAAATCCATTTTGAACAGTATAAAAATGTGTTATTTTCTGATTCTTATCATATTCAGCCAATCCTGCTCTAGTTAAAACTAAAAATTTATCATCATGAATATAAGCATTATTTATACGGCTTAAATCCATTTGAGGATGTTTAATAATAATGTCGGATTTACTTACTTTACGGTTTTCAAAATCTAAACTTAAAATCTGACCTTTTTCATCTATTATCAAATATTCGTCTTTATCATTTTTAGCTATAAACATTTCTAAATCTTTTTTTTCATAAATTATTGACAGACCGGCTGATTCGTGTAGTTTATGAAAAGAATGATTATCTATGTCAAAGATTGAATACACATATCGATGATCTTGATGGTTTACATAATGATGTAAAAAGTGTTTTTCACTTCGGTCAAAAGCAATTATTTGTGAAAGCACTGTTTGGTTCATAGGCAGGTTTAACTGACCTAGCACAGGTTTAAATTCCATATTTGTAAGGTCAACAAGGTATGCATCATCAACCATATTAAAGTAAATCAGATCTTTCCGCATAATCGAAATTACTGTATTATCTATAAATTTTTGAGGATACTTAATATTCTCATATTTTTTAATAAAATCATCTTCTTTTATATCAAGAACATATATGGCTGAATCTGAAAATGCATATACGAAAGCATCTGTTGAATCATAATATGTGTCAATTCTTACTATAGTGTCGTTAAAGTTCAACCTGAAATACTCATTATCATAATTCATAATAACTTTATCATTTCTTATCAATGATAAGAAGTTATCACCTAAAATATAAAAGGTATTTTTCTCTTCGAAAAATGAATTAACTTGATTAGAAGGAATACCGGCATTTATTCCAATATTCACAAATTCATAACCATCAAACTTAGAAAGTCCTGCTTGCGTCTTCATCCAGATAAAACCTTTTGAATCCTGCAATATAGAATGGACTTGATTTTGTACCAATCCATCCTGAGTACTATAATTTTTTATTGGCAAGGATTGAGCATACAAGGAAAAAGCATATAACATGCTAAACAAAATAACTATTAAAACCCGTTTCATTCACACCTCACTCTTTATATTAATCTTTCATTATATAATTATAAATTTCAATGTAATTAAGTCAAGTCTTTTTTCTAAGTGTGCTCATTTTTATAAAAAAAATCTAAATATTCAAGTTTGTTCATTGACTTAAGTGCCTCTGTTACAAGTTTTTTATTTGCATTAATGAACCACTGAGCCAATGCCTTTTGCAGTCTGATTTCTCGTCCTTTAGGTACAAAAATTGTTTTGTTTTTATCCTCATAGTCCATGCATGTATAATACATCATGGTAGCAATAGTCATTGGAGTAGGTGTAAATTCCTGAATCTGTTCAACCTTAAGATTATGTTCTTTAAGAAAGATTGCCAGATTCAAAGCATCTTCGAGGCTTGAACCCGGAAAACCTACTATCAGATAAGGTATAATAAACTGTTTCTTTTCTATTTTCTTACAAATCTCATAATAAATATCTGAAAATTCCAAATATTTTTTTATAGATGGCTTAAACATCATCTTTAAGACACTCTCTGAAATATGTTCAGGAGCAAGCTTTAACAATCCGGAAGTGTGAAATACGGCTAAATCCTGAATAAACTCCTGTTGTTTTAAAGCTAAATCAAAACGAACTCCGGAAGAAATAAAAACATTATTTACCTTTTTTGATAATCTGGCTGCCCTTAAAACTGAGATATACGGCTTTTCATTAAAAACTAAATTACTACAAATTTCAGGATATAAACAACTTAATCTATTACATGTTTCAGATATTCCAGCCTTGCAAAAAGTACCATACATATTTGCACTTGCACCTGATATATCAGATATAGTTTTACGATAATATTGTTTATCTGCTATATTGTTTAACTCTTTGATAATAGAATCTTTACTTCTGGATTGAATAGTCTTCCCCTGATGAAAACCAATAGTACAAAAACTACAACCGCCATAACATCCTCTATGAGATAATATAGAAAACTTGATTTGCTCAAAGGCTTTGATTCTTTTACCTTTATACTTAGGATGAACCTCGCGAACAAACGGGAGTGAATAAACAAAGTCAATTTCTTCTGTTGATAATGGTTTAGCAGGCAAATTATGAACTAAATATCTATTCTGAAATTTATAATATAGAGGCTCTGAATTAAAATTTTCAGTAAAAATCTTAGTCATTTCCCAAAAACATGTTTTTTCTGCTACTTTATTAAAGTCTTCAAGTATTACTTTACCTTTAGGGTGTTCAGCACTAATTATGCAAGTTCCTCTTATTTGGTCTAGTGGCTTTTTTTCTTTAATAGCTTCTGCTATTTCCAAAATCTGCCTTTCTCCATTACCATAAACGAGTATATTTGCCTTAGAATCAAACAAAATTGAGTTTCTTACCTTGTCAGACCAGTAATCATAATGGG